>JAJPJZ010000087.1 GCA_021323935.1 Terriglobia bacterium
GGAAGGTCGGCGGCATCGCTTTGAGCAACTGGCGATGCCCAACACCGGCGCCCTGCTGCGCACGGCGATGCGCCTGTGCGGTCGAAAACAGGAAGCGGAAGACCTGGTGCAGGAGTGCATGCTTCGCGCCTGGAAAGGCTTTGATCAATTTACCGAGGGCAGCAACTGCAAAGCGTGGCTGTTCACCATCATGATGAACGTTTTTTATACGCAGGCGAGACGGGCAAAGATTTACGTCGGCATCGGCGATCTGGATTTTGAAGGCTCCAGCCGGGCGGACCAGGCGCTGCTGGCGCGCGAAGTGCTGGGCGCGGTGGACGAACTCGGCGAAGACCAGCGCGTAGTGCTGATGCTGGCCACGGTGGAAGGCTTCACCATCGAAGAAGTTTCCGCCATGTTGCGAATTTCTGCCGGGACGGTCGCTTCGCGCCTGGGGCGGGCCCGCAGCAAGTTGCGGGCTGCTTTAGGAATCGGAAAGGACCACGTAGCGATATGAACGAGCCTCAGACAGCGGCGCGCGGCAGGTGCGAGCAGGTTTGCGCGCAGCTCGCGCGATACCTGGCGGGCGATATAGCCGAGAGCGAGCGGGCCAGCATGGCTGCGCACCTGGAAAGTTGCGCCGCGTGCCGCGAGCAGGAAAGCGCCGAGCGCGAGCTGAATCGCGTGCTGCGGCTTGCCACGCTGCAGGATGAGGAGGCCGCGCGCCTGCTGCAGGAGCGCATTCGGGCCAGGATGAACCAGGCGCCTTCCCAGCGGCGATGGCGCGTGCCGGTCGGAATCGCCGCCGCCCTGGTGGCCGGCATTGTGGTGACGCTGGGCGCTTCCAACATTTACGGTTTGTATTCCGCGCATCGGCTGTGCAGCGATGCCGCGGAAGATCACGAGCAGGAAGTGGTGCAGCAGGCCCCGTTGAAGTGGGTAGCGAGCGCGTCCGACGTGATGGCGCTGGTCAACCGGCTGGGTGGCGGAATGGCATTGCCGGCGCATATCGGCAGCTACGGCTTTCAGCGCGCTCGAATCTGTGAACTGGGCGGCCGGCGGTTTGTGCACGCAGTGTATGCCGGGCCCGACCGCGAATTCTCGGTGTTCCTGGGGCCCCAGTTGCCTTCCACGGAGAGCGAAATTCCCAACATGAAGATGGTGCGCGCCGAGCGCCTGGGCACAATCTCAGTGGCGGAGTACCACGGCGGCCCCACCGTGCTCCTGATTGCGGCAGACAATACTCCAAAGGCCGTAATGCAGGTGTTCGACCTGTGGAGCGCCTCCAAGTAGCGCCCTCCAGCCAGCCACAGCTCAAGCTGCGATCCAGGCAGATCACTCGCGCAACCAGACCACCGGCAGCGGCGGAAAAGCCGCTGGGTGCCCACGGTCGGCGCTGCCGACCCGGCCTGCGTGTGAAATTCCAGCGCTGAAGCAGACGAAGTGGCGGTCGGGAAGGCGCGGCGGCGTGCCAGGTCCGGATGAATCGTGCGCCGATGCCCGGGGCGCTTACCCCGAGCGCGGCCCAAGTGCACACCGCCCCGCTCAGACGGAAATTACTTTTTATCGTATTGCAGGGCCTGTTGCAGTTGGCGGATGGCTTCGTCGCAGGCGCGAACGGCTTCTTCGCGATGGCCGCCGAAGTCGTGGGCTGCGGTTTGCAATTCGCGCTTGGCCTCGTTCAGTTCGCGGATGGCCTGGCGAATGTGCGGATGCTGCTCGCGGCGGCGATCATCGCGGTCCTGGAATGAAGCCGGAGCGGCTGCGGGCTCTGCCACTACGGGCGCCGCGGGTAGCGCTGCGGCCACAGCGGGCGCGGATCCGGCGGGAGCTGCCTTGGCAGTGTAGGCGTTGGACAGCAACAGCGTCGCCGCAAAGGCGAGCGCCAGCAGGGAAACGCGGGCGAAGTTTTTCTTCATCGTTTTTCTCTCCTCAGAGAAAGAATTCGTGAGGGCCCCCACGGGAACTATAAACAAAAGCCCTGTGCAGATGTTCCGGCGCGCGTAACGAAAATGTCACAAGCGGGAGCGTGCGCCTGGCGGGATGCGGAATTCGGAGGCGGCCGCTAGGCGCAACCGTGCAGGTCGCGGTGCGAATTGAGGCGCAGGCGCAGCTCAAACACATCCTGGGCGAGCGCTTCGGCCAGGTCGCTGGCGCGGCGCGCTTCGGCAAAGCTGGGGAACGTGCCTTTGGCCAGCTCATCCTGCTCAAGAAAGGCGCGCGTCACCTTGGCGAGCTCCGTCTTGAGCTCCTCCAGGTGCGGGCACAAACTGGGCTCGACGCCGGGAATGGCTGGCGAAGCAGGAGTAAAGCTGCCGGGCAGTATGGTTGTGCTCATGTTGGAAGTTTGGCTGGAGTGTTCGGGCCAGGGGAGTGGCGAAGACGGAACCGGTAACGAAGTTGGTTCGGGGCTTTCCGCAAATGGGAAATCGGTCATGGCGGCCAGACAGGAATGATAACGCAGTTGCGCAAGCCGTCCGTAGATCCAATCAACGTTGAAAGAAAACGGCGCGCACCGGAGCGCGCGCCGTGGCTGGTGGTGCGGTTGATTAGAGGGGCGGATTGCTGCCGCCGCTCGGCGGCGTAGAGCCTGAGCTGGAACCTGAACCTGAGGAAGTTCCGGAGGACTTCCTGTGCTTTCTTTTTCCGGTGGTTGAGGTGGTTGAAGAAGTGTCTGACGAAGTGGGCGACCCGGAAGCAGACGACGTGTCGCTGCTCGTGCCGCTGGTGGCCGTATCAGACGACGCTGTTTTTTTGTGGCGCCGCTTGTGGGTGCCTGAGGTTGTGCTGCTGCCCGACATGCTGCCTTGCGAGCCGCTCATCGAACCGGAGCCACCCGACTGGCTGGTCTGGCTGCTGGATGCGGAGCTGCCCGAGCCGCTCTGACCGCCCGAGCCTCCTGAGCTGCCGGAGCCTCCCGAGCCCCCGGAGCCGCCCTGCGCGAACATGACCGCCGCGCTCAGCAGCAGCGCGGCGAACAACATTGAAAGTTTGTTCATCTACTGTGCTCCTGTTGGTTGCGCCGCTGCATGAGGCGGCGGAGGTGATTGTGGTTCGTGGGCCGCACGCCAATGGAGCGACGCGCCCAACATTCAGGCGCTCGCTACCACGCCAGGCGGAATGCGGATCACGAGCTTGCTGCCAACGGCAGATCGTTGCGGCCGGCCGGAGAGAATAGCAGTCCGTCGATTTGCCGACTGGTGAGATGCGCGCGGTTGCACGGCCACGTGACGGGAAAAGCCGTGGCGCAATTTGGCGCACCGGGCCCAGGCTAGCCAGCGGCGGCGTCGTGCGGCGCTTCGAAGGCCTTGGACATCTGCATGGCGGAGCGAACCTCATTCATGGTGGCTTCGCTGGCCTGGCGGGCACGGGCGGAGCCGGCTTCCAGGATGTCCCAGGCCACTTTGGGGTTCTGTTCGTAATGCTGCCGGCGCTGCTGCATGGGGTCGAGGACCTGGACCAGCGCGTCAGCCGCCCAGCTCTTGCACTCAATGCAGCCGATGCCGGCGGTGCGGCAGCCGGCGTCAACCTTGGCCAGCGTGGCCTGGCTGCTGAAGATTTTGTGCAGGTCGCCGACCGGGCAAACGTCGGGATTGCCGGGATCGGTTCGGCGAACGCGCGCCGGGTCAGTCACCATCGTCTTCAGCTTCTGCCTTACGACCGGCTCCGGGTCGGTGAGCAGGATCTGGTTGCCGTAGGACTTTGACATCTTGCGGCCGTCGGTGCCGGGCAGCTTGGGCGAGGGCGTGAGCAGGACCTGCGGCTCGGGGAAGACGAGGTCATCAGCGCCGCGGCCGGTGCGCGCTCCGCGGGCGGGATAGAACTGGTTGAACCTGCGCGCGATTTCGCGGGTCAATTCGACGTGCGCAGCCTGGTCCTGGCCCACCGGCACGAAGTTGGCCTGGTAGATGAGGATGTCGGCGGCCTGCAGCACGGGATAACCAAGGAAGCCGAAGGTGCCCAGATCCTTATCGTGGATGTTTTCGCGCTGCTCTTTGTAAGTGGGATTGCGCTCCAGCCAGCCGAGCGGCGTGATCATGCTGAACAGCACGAACAGCTCGGCGTGCTGCGGCACGTGCGATTGAATGAACATCACCGATTTTTCCGGATCAAGGCCGGCGGCCAGCCAATCGAGCAGCACGTCGATGGAGTTCTGCTTGACGCGCGAGGTGTCGGCGTAGTCGGTGGTGAGCGCGTGCCAATCGGCAATGAAGAAGAAACAGTCGTACTTGCCGCTGTTCTGCAGCTCAACCCAGTTCTTCAGCGCGCCGACGTAGTTGCCCAGGTGCAGCTTTCCGGTAGAGCGCATGCCGCTCAACACGCGAGGAAGCTGGATGGTTTGCGCATGAGCCATGGTTACGTGAGCCTGAGCAGGAGGGTATCGAAGACGGCCATGACCGGCGCGAACAGGGCGCCGATAAAGCGGGCGCCGAAGAAGAACAGCAACAGCAGCCCGAAGCGGCCAACATTGTCATAAATGGCCAGGGCAGCGCCGGAAAGCGCGTGGCGCACAACATGGCTGCCATCGAGCGGCGGCACCGGAATGACGTTGAACACCGCCAGCAGTACATTGATGGTCATGGAGGTGTAGAGCAGCAACACCACCGGAACCAGCAGGGAATCGCCGCCGGGAAAGGCATGGAAGCGCACGATGGCCTGGATCAACTGCGCCGCGGGCTGCGAAGCAGCCGCCAGAACCACCAGCAGAACCAGGCTTACGGCGGCAATCAGCAGGTTGCTTACCGGGCCGGCGAGCGAGGTCAGTACATCGTACTTGACCAATTTTTTGAAATTGCGGGTGTTCACCGGAGTGGGCTTGGCCCAGCCGATAATGCCGAAGCCGCTGATGGCGGCGACCAGCGGCACGATGATGGTGCCGAACAGGTCGATGTGCTTCACGGGATTCAGCGTGACCCGGCCCAGCATGAAGGCGGTGGGATCGCCGCAGCGCATGGCCGTCCAGGCGTGCGCCGATTCGTGCACGCTGATGGCAAACAAGAATGCCACGACTTCAAAAACAATCAGGACGTGGTCTTGGGTCATTCCGGCTGATTCGATGGTACCACGCAGCAACGCGTGATTCGGCGGCGTTGCGGGAGCAGAACCGCGCGCGGCAGGCAGTTATCGAGAGGCGCCGCGGTTATCGCGAAGGCGAGCGTGGGGGTCTGTTCAAGCAGCAATTAAGCTGAGCAGGGCCTGCTGAACGCGAGTCCAGGCGGCGGATGCCGGATCGACAAGATCGAAGTGACCGGCGCCGGACAGACTGATGAGCTCAACCTGTTCGCCGGCTTTTGACTTGGCCGCGACATAGCCGGAGCTGAGGTCAGCAGGGACCACGGCGTCGTCCGAGCCATGAATGATGAGCTGGCGCGTCTTGACGGCAAGCTGCATAGGATCGGCCTCGGCGTAGTGCTCGGCCACCTGCTGAGGCGTGCCGCCCAGCAGTTCAACGACGGCATCGTGGCTTAAGTGCAGCTCCCAGGCGCGATGCAGATCGTTAACGCCGGCAAGGGAGGCTGCGCCCTTCACAGTTGAATCACGCGCGGCCAGCCACAGGGCGAGCGCGCCGCCGGCGGAGTGGCCGGCAACGGCGAAGCGGCTTGCATTGATGCCGAAGCGCGAGAGCAGCGACGCGGCATTTTGCGAAACGTAGCGGGCGGCAGCGGCAACATCATCGAAAGTGCCGGGCCAGCCGCCGCCGGCATTGCCCACGCGTCGATATTCCAGGTTGAGCGACGCAACCCCGGCCCGGGCGAATGCAGCGCACAGATGCCCGGCATGGACCAGGTTGTAGCGCGCGCGCCAGTAGCCGCCATGAATGAACAGCAGCAGCGGGCTGCGTTGCCGCGAAGATGGCAGGCGCAGCTCGGCAAACTGATTGGCGTCGCTGCCGTAGATGATGCGCGCATCGAAGGCGGCCGGCGCCGCCGAGAGGATGCGGGTGCCGTCGTTATCGGGCGCTGCGTTCACCTGGATTTTTCAGCGGCGGCGCGCTGCTGCGCCTCAGGCGGCGCGATGGTTTTGACCTTCAACGTCTTGGCGGGAATGCCGCCGACGATGTGGTAATCGGGAACATCCTTGGAAGCGACGCC
The DNA here is from genome assembly GCA_021323935.1 of Terriglobia bacterium. Lineage (GTDB taxonomy): Bacteria > Acidobacteriota > Terriglobia > Terriglobales > Acidobacteriaceae > JAFAIN01. The sequence goes on from JAJPJZ010000087.1 coordinate 6,072, forward strand.
CATCGAACCCACCATGCCGTGCTCGCCGACCTTGACGCCGCTCAGCACGGTGGCGTGATACGTCACCCGCGCGCGCGGGCCGATTTCGGTGCGCTGATTGGTCACGATCATGCCGTCGTTCAAGTCGTGCGCGTGCGAATAGACATTGGCGTAGTCAGAAATTGACGAGCCTTCATGAATGATGATTTCACCGCGGTCATCGAGCAGCACGTACTTGTGGATGACGCAGTTATCTTCCACCGTCAGGTTGTAGCCAAACGAAACTTCCACGCCATGAAAGATCTTGACGTTGTTGCCGCAATGCTTGAAGACGTGCCGCGCCAGCATGTGGCGCACGCGATAGCCGAGCCAGTGGTTCAGGCCGGCGGGTGAGCGGTCAAACATCATCCACAAATAAATCAGCGGCTTGCGCTCAGCATATTTGTTGGCGTCAACGTCGCCGTAGTATTCCGGCTCGAGCGTGACGTTGCGCGGGTCAAAGTTGTGCTCGCGGACGCGAGCGGCGAGCGCCCCTTCGTTTGGCTGGCCATAAAGTTCGCGCAGCGCTTCACGCACCACGGCGCAGCGGTGATCGGGATCAGGATTGCGGAATTCACGGTCGAGCGCTTCAATCCACTTCAGGAAATCGGCTTCGGCGGCTGCTGTAGGTCGAAGGTTGCGATATTCGTAGCGCGGCATAAGTAGCGTAACCGGGCGGCGCGCAAGCTCACTCACGCCGGCCGAATTCAAGGTTGCCATCTTCGGATGTTCAGATTCGCCTGGGCCTTGCCAGGGTGCAGTTATTTCTGTGTGACGGTCAGCGTGTGGGCGCCGACGGTGGCGGAATCGATGCGGTCGGGCAGGCGAAACGTGCTGTGGGTGCCGACGTCGGGGTACTTGGGCTTGAGGTAATGGTCAACGAACAATTCAATGGCCATGCGGGGAACGGCAGTGCCATCGATTTCGACGGAATCGACGTCCACCACGCCGGTGCCGCCGCGCCCCACGGCGTGTGCGGTTACGCGAATGTCGTGGGTGCCGCTAAACAGCGCCAGCAGCGGATTCATGGAGCCGCGCCCGGCCTTGATCTCGTCAAAATCGGCGCGCGCGGTGCCGACCACCACGTCTTCATCGCCCACTAGGTGCAGGTTGTGCACGCCTGCCGGGATCTTTACCGCGCCGGAGTTCAGGTAGGCGTTGACCTCGTTTTCGCTGAAGGTGGTGGTCATGGGCCGCGGCGACGAGCTCTCGCCGTTGCGATCGATGGCATCCAGCTTGGCCTGCATGCTGGCCGCGGGGCCCGAAAGCGCACGCTGCCTCGGCTGTGACAATGCAGGCAGCAGCGCCGCGCCGCACAGCAGGGACACCAATAAAATCTGCAGCGGCTTGCGAATGGCGAAACTCGGCGCGGAGTTGATCATCGCTCACCGCCGGGCCCGGCTTTGACCGGCGCAGGCGCGGGCGGCGCCGCAGACGGCACAATCACGGCAGGTGCAGCCGCGCGTTCAGCCGCGATGGCTAGCACGGGAGCATCGAGCGTGCCGGCCAGGTCGTAGCGCGCTGAGCTGGAAGCCATGGTGAGGGCGAGGCGGCGATCGTAGCGAACGGTGCCGCTCACGCGATAGATGCTGCCGGCGGTGGTAATTCTGCTTCGCGCGAGCGTGACTGCCGCGGCGTCAAACTCAGCGTGCCCGCTGAATTCCTTGAACTGTAAAGGCGCAGCCGCCGCTTGAGCTGCGTGCGCCGGAAGCGGCAGCTTGAGGCGGGCC
>JAJPJZ010000269.1 GCA_021323935.1 Terriglobia bacterium
CGGCGAGCAGCAAGGCGCTTAGCCACCACGCCCTTTGCGGCCACGTCGCCATTCGCGGCTTCAACACCCGGGGAGCTCCCTGCCGGCACTGCTGGCCGGCCACTACCAGCTTCTGTGACGGGCATTCTACACCCGAAACAAAATCAGCTTCTTCAACCTGCCTGCTTAGAGACCTGCGGCTTTGCAGCCGTTGCCTAACCTGCTCTGCTGCATGAGCTTACGTTCGATATCGGAGCCGAAAGCAAGGCTTTTGGGCCGCGCCTCACAAATGTGAGTGCCTTACACTCAGGGGTTGACAGGCGGGGCGGCGTTGGCGTACATTAGCACTCAGTGGACGTGAGTGCTAACAGCAGCTCTTCCGGCGCTCCGGCCCACGACGTTTCAGGTTTTACCCAGCAGCTACCCTAACGAACCCAAAACGAAATCGTCCCGCAGCGCGGGACTAAATAAAGGAGCACACGCATGGCAGCAAAGCTCACTCCTCTGCACGACCGCATCCTGGTGCGGCGTTTGGAAGAAGGTGAAACCACTCGCGGCGGCATCATCATTCCCGATACCGCGAAAGACAAGCCTCAGCAGGGCGAAGTCATCGCCGTCGGCAAAGGCCGCAAGAACGAAAAAGGCGAGGTCTTCCCGCTCGACGTGAAGGAAGGCGACACCATCCTGTTCGGCAAGTATGCCGGCAGCGAAATCAAGCTGGATGGCGAAGAGTACCTGATCATGAAGGAAGAAGAAGTCCTCGGCATCCTGGGCGGCGCGCAAAAAAGCTTGAAAAAGTCGGCGTAAGCCAAACCGGTTCCCTGAAGCCAACGAGCTTCGACAAGAATTTCTCTGAAGGAGAAGAAGAAAAATGGCAAAGCAGATTGTTCACGGCGAGGAGTCACGCCAGGCCATCCTGCGCGGCGTCAACGTACTTGCCGACGCAGTGAAGGTCACGCTCGGGCCCAAGGGCCGCAACGTGGTCATTGAAAAGAAATTCGGTTCGCCGACCATCACCAAGGACGGCGTGACGGTGGCGAAAGAGATCGAGCTGAAGGATTCGCTCGAAAACATGGGCGCACAGATGGTGCGCGAAGTGGCCTCAAAAACCTCAGACGTTGCCGGCGACGGCACCACCACCGCGACCGTGCTGGCGCAGGCCATCTATCGCGAAGGCGTGAAGACGGTGGCCGCCGGCGCCAACCCCATGGCGCTGAAGCGCGGCATTGAGAAGGCCGTGGAAGCGGTTTGCGGCAAGGCCGATGAAGACGGCAAGCCGCAGGGCGGCGCGCTCAACAAGTTCTCGAAGCCGGTTTCGGGCGACATGATTGCCCAGGTCGGCACGGTGAGCGCCAACAACGATTCCACCATCGGCACCATCATTGCCGAAGCCATGAAGAAGGTCGGCAAAGACGGCGTCATCACGGTGGAAGAATCGAAGACCATGGAGACGCAGCTCGACGTGGTCGAAGGCATGCAGTTCGACCGCGGCTACCTCTCTCCGTATTTCGTCACCGATCCGGAGCGCATGGAAGCGGTGCTGGAAGATCCTTACATCCTGATCCACGAAAAGAAGATTTCGGGCATGAAAGACCTGCTGCCGCTGCTGGAGCAGATCGCGCGTGGCGGCAAGCCGCTGCTCATCATCGCCGAAGACGTGGAAGGCGAAGCGCTGGCAACGCTGGTGGTCAACAAGCTGCGTGGCACGCTGCAGGCGGTGGCCGTAAAGGCGCCGGGCTTTGGCGATCGCCGCAAGGCCATGCTGCAGGACATCGCGATCCTGACCGGCGGCCGCGCCCTGACCGAAGACCTGGGCATCAAGCTGGAGAACGTGCAGCTTCAGGACCTGGGCCGCGCCAAGCGCGTGACCATCGACAAGGACAACACCACGATTGTCGAAGGCCGCGGCAAGAGCGCCGACATCCAGGGCCGGGTGAAGGAAATTCGCGCGCAGATCGAGAAGACCACCTCGGACTACGATCGCGAGAAGCTGCAGGAACGCCTGGCCAAGCTGGTGGGCGGCGTTGCCGTCATCAAGGTAGGCGCCGCGACCGAAACGGAGATGAAAGAGAAGAAGGCGCGCGTGGAAGACGCCATGCACGCCACCCGCGCGGCGGTGGAAGAAGGCATTGTGCCGGGCGGCGGCGTGGCCCTGGTGCGCTGCGTGGGTGCAGTGGAAAAGCTGGCCAACGAGCTGGAAGGCGATGAGCGGATCGGCGCCAACATCGTGAAGCGCGCGCTGGAAGAGCCTCTGCGGCAGATTGTGCAGAACGCAGGCCTGGAAGGCGCGATCGTGGTGGGCAAGATTCGCGAGTCGAAAGACAACACCTTCGGCTACAACGCCCAGACTGGAAAGTTCGAAGACCTGGTTGCGGCCGGCGTCCTCGATCCGACCAAGGTGACGCGCACCGCGCTGCAGAATGCCGGGAGCATCGCCGGCCTGATGCTGACCACGGAAGCGCTGGTTTCAGAGATTCCGGAAGAGAAGAAAGCTGAACCTGCCGGCGCCCACGGCGGCGGCATGGGCGGCATGTACTGAAGCTCGCCGCTTCAGGCAGTCGCGCCTTTGGCGCAAGACTAAAGCCCGCTCTTCGGAGCGGGCTTTTTTTGCGCTGAGGCCGGCCGGCGATGCGCTTCCGTTCGCTTCCCCCCCAGCAAGTCAAAACCGGACTTGCTGGGGGCCGGTTTGCGCTGCAACAACGCTCGCCAACTGAATGCGAGCTGTTGCAACGGGAGCGCCGGCCTGATCCTGACGGAGGCCCTGGTTTCAGAGATTCCGGACGAAAAGAAAGCTGAACCTGCCGGCGCCGACGGTGGCGGCATGGGCGGCGGCATGTACTAAGGAGTCGCCGCTTCAGGCGTACTCAAGAGCCCCGCGCGCAAGCGCGGGGCTTTTTGGGTTGTCATCCTGAGCGAGACGTCCTTGTTGCTGGTCGAGCGAAGGTTCTGGGCGGGCCTACTGCGCCGATGCACGAAGGCCAGCCTCGTTTCAGTGAGCAGCTGCCGCAAGCGAAAGGGACCATACCTCCGAAGCCAGCTTTGCCATTTCCTTTTGCCGCATTTCTATCGCGTC
>JAJPJZ010000371.1 GCA_021323935.1 Terriglobia bacterium
CGCGTTTGCCACATGGATGCGAACACCGTCTGCATATCGGGCGAGGCTGCCAGATCGATCGCGCCGGTGTTCTCATCCTTGAATAAAACTTTGCTCCAGGTGCTTCCGCCGTCGGTGGTGCGAAATACGCCGCGCTCCGCATTCGGACCGTACGCGTGGCCCAGCGCAGCTACCAGCACCACGTCGGGGTTCTTCGGATCGACGAGAATGCGCCCGATCTGGCGGGTGTCGCGCAGTCCAATGTTGCTCCAGGTCTTGCCGCCGTCGGTGGATTTGTACATGCCGTCGCCATAGGAGATTTGCGAGCGCATGTCGGCTTCGCCGGACCCGACATAGATGATGGAAGGATTCGAGGGCGCAACCGCAATCGCGCCAATCGAGGCAATCGGTTGCGAGTCAAAAATCGGCTGCCAGGTTTGCCCTGCGTCTTCGGTCTTCCACACGCCGCCGCCGACGGAGCCGAAATAAAAAACGTCGGGCTGCGAAGGCACGCCGGCAACCGCCACCGATCGGCCTCCGCGGAATGGGCCAATCAGCCGCCACTTCATGCCGCTGTAAACAGCCGGGTTCAGCTGGGCTGAAGCGAAGGCGCCGGCCAGCAAAACAGCCAGGACCGCGGCGAAGCGAAGAGTTTTCAATGTCATCTGTTATGCCTGCGAGGGAGCGCGGCAGTATAGCAAATGGCATCTGCGGTGGGGTGCGAAGGCGCGCCACTCAGGGCGCGATGAACGCGTGAGGTTTGCCTGGAGAAGCCTGGTGGTGCGCGGGGCTGAGCGGCTATTCGTCTTTGGCGCCGACGCCGACGGGAGCAAGCGCAGGCGACGATTGCGCTACCGCAGCCGCGGCAGCCGGCTTCGGCTTCATTTCCGCGCCTTCATCTTTGCGGCGCAAATGCACGCCCTTCAGCAACTGGTGATGCACGCAATAGAGGGCGAGTTCAAGCCGATCGGCGACACCCAGCTTGTCATAAATCTTGCGCAGATAGTTTTTCACCACCTGCTCGGTCGTGCCGATTTCGTAGGCAATTTCCTTGTTGCGCATGCCCTGGGTCACGCCTGAAATGATGAGCAGTTCTTTTTCGCTCAACCGCGCGGTGGGCGCCTGCGAGGTCAGATGGGCAGCCTGGGCGCGGTAGGCATCGAACACGCGCGTGATGCCTCGCTTATCGAGCCAGCTCTCGCCTTCCCAAACCTTGCGCACGCAGCGCACCAGCAACTCAGGGCTGATGGCGCGGCTCACGATTCCCGCAGCTCCGCGGCGAATGTATTCGATGGTGTTCTCCGGTTCGCTCTCTGCCACCACCAGCACCAGCTTCATCATGGGCGAATGCCGCAGCAGCTCGGTGATGGCCTCGGCCGGATCGGGGCAAATGGCCGATTCCAGCAGCATCACGTCGGCAGGATGGCGTTGCGCGGCGCTGAGCGCCTGAGCATAGTTCTCGGCCTGGCCAACTACGCGGATGTCGTCTTCGACGGCGAAAATCTTCCTCATGCCGACGCGGTAAATCGATTGCCCGTCAGCCAGCACGATGCGCACAGGATTGGCCGCGCTCGGCGTGCGCCCCGTATGCGTGCCGTTGCTCGAAGGCTGCGGCAGCGGTGCGGCAGTTCCTTCGGCGACCTTGCCCTTTTCGATCTCAGCCGACGAATCGGCTCCCGTCATGGTTGTTGCCATGGTCTTTCCATCCACCTGAGCGCCTTTCAGCGATCAGAGTTTTTCGAAGTGGTACTCGTCAATAATTGCCGCGGTGCAGCGCCGGCCGTGGTCTTCAATGGTGCGAACCACCCGCCCCACGCACCTCACCTGCACCTTGCCGGCTTCTCCCATCACTTCCGCCGGCATTTTTAAGGTGAACTCAATCGTGGAGCCGGGCGTCAGTTCCGCGTTCAGTGCCAGCAGGGCGCCCGCCGCAGAAATATCGGCCGTTTCGCCCGTGTGCTCGGCATCAGCCGACCTGACCGAAACCGGCAAGTGCAGCGGGAAACGCACCGCGCTGCGCAACTCCGTTACGGGGGTACTGGTAATCACGTTATGAGCGTAGGCTGTCCGGCGGTGGGCGGGTAGATTACGAAAGTCGGGGGGCAAAGCCGCTCGCGGCCAGCGGCTTCCAGGGCTTGGCAATTGCGCCGGAGAGCCGGCCGTAACGGTGCCATGGGGCCAGCGGGCGGCGGCTAAAACTTGGTTACTTCAGTGAAATTAAAATCGCGCACCTTCATGGCCGGGACCACCATATCGAACGATTCCTCGCCGCTGGCGCGCACGGCCTCGCTCATTTCTTCAACACTCTGCAGCAGTTGCACCATGCCCTGGTTGAAGCGGAAATTGCGCACGCCGTATTGCAGCTTGCCATCTTCAATATAGAGGGTGCCGTCGCGGGTCATGCCGGTCAGGATCTTCTCATAAGGATCGACTTCGCGGATGTACCACAGGCGAGTGACCAGGATGCCGCGCTCGGTTGAGGCGATCATCTGGTCGATGCTCCGCGCCTTGCCGGCTGGAGGCTGCACCACAATATTGGTGGGCATTTCGCCGATTTCGTTAGGCAGCGGAAAGCCGTGCCCGGTGGCGGCAATGGGCCCAACCTTTTGGGCGTGCTCCGATTTTTGCATCATGGCGGCCGAGGCGCGCGAATACACCAGCCGGCTCACGGCGCCGCGATCAACCAGTTGCACGCGCTGCCGCGCGACTCCTTCGCCATCGAATGCAGGCCCGGATTGCAGCGGATGATAAACGTCATCGACGATGCTGATATTTTCGCCGAACAGTTTTGTTCCTACCCGGTTGGTCAGGAACGAGCGCTGATCAAGGATTGCGAGGCCGCCCCAATCCCAAAACAAGAAGCCCAGCAGGTCGAGAACGGCGGCGGGCTCGAGCACGACGGTGTACTTGCCTGCGGCAATCTCCCTGGGATGGGCCGAGTCCCTCGCCTTTCGCGCCGCAGTTTCGGCGAGCAGCTCGGGGTTGAGATCGCGATGATCGGGCGAGTTGGCCTTCTGCCATCCCGAAGAATCGGCCGCCAGCATCGTGATCGAAATTTCCGCCGAAGTCTGCTGGTGGAAGCGCGAAATGCCGCGCGAGTTCAGCAACATTTCGACAGTGTTGGAGGTGGAATAAATGCCGGCTGCGGTGAGCCGCTGCGCCTTGGCACTCTGCACCATGCGGCCTACGGCTTCGGCGCGGTCCTCAGGCGTGATTGCGGCGGTTGCGTCAAAGTGCCGGCTGGGCGCAGGCGGCGTGCCCGGCACTTCCGCAGGTGTTGCCATCGGCAGCAGGTCGGTGTTGGGCTGCTGCACGCGCGCCAGGCTCTCGGCGGCTTTGACCGCGCGCTGCAAGCCTTCGTCATCGAGCTTGTTGGTCGTAGCCCGCGCGGTCTTCTGGCCGAACACGGCGCGGATTGAAACCACGTAATTTTCTTCCGCAACATTCTGATGAATGGTGTTGTTGGCAAACCGCGTGAGCGCATGATCGCCGCCCGCAATCAACACTTCAACATCGTCGCCGCTGGAGTGCTTGCGGACGGTTTCGAAGATTCGCCTGCCCTGTTGTTGGTCTAGCATTCAGCTCTCGTTGACATGATTCAAACTCGATGAC
>JAJPJZ010000268.1 GCA_021323935.1 Terriglobia bacterium
AACCGAAGCCATTTCTTTTCCCGGCCCGGCGCCGGTTGAGTTCAGCAGGGTGGCCGTAATCGAACCGAACGTGGAAGTAGTCACGTCGTAGATCTCGGCTGAGGACAACGCGGTCTCGCTGCTGTCAGACGCACTGAAGCCGCCGGCAAACAGCACGTTTCCGTCAGGCATGATGTCGCCGCCGAAGAACATGCGCGGAACTGTCATGCTGCCGCCTGCCGGGGTTGTGGTTGCTGAGACGCCGTCCCAAATCTCAGCGTCACCGGCGGCGTCGCCGCCCGCAATCAAAATGTTCCCGTTCTGCAGCAGGACTGCGACCGCGCCGGCACGCGCAGTGGTCAGGTCAGCCACCTTGGTGACGGTTCCGTTACCGCCATTTCCGCCGGGGTTAAAGACTTCGATTGAAGTCATCGCAGCGCCGTTCGCGTCGTAGCCGCCGATGAACGCCGTTGTGTTCGTTGAAACAAGATGAACTGCCGCGTGCCCGCACCGCGCGGTGATCGTCGGAGGCGTGGCCGAAACCGCACCAAAGCTGTCCGTCTGGTAAAAGTATTTCTCTAGCGTGCCTAGAACACCGTTGGTTGTCAGGCCGTTTGCCTTGAGATCGGCTGCGGACATGCACTGGTCGCTGGAGCCGCCCGCAATCAGCACGTTTCCGCCATTTCCCGTGGTCGCCGTGAGGAATACTCGCGCAGCGGCCAGGCTGCCCGCCGAAGCCGTAACTCCGCTGCCGATCAACTCCGCCGATTTTGTTCCCGACAGGGCGGTGCTTCCATGTGCGCCGCCGATGACCACAACGTTGCCGCTGGGCAACGATGCCGCGGCCGCACCGTAGCGAGCAGTGAGGAGGTTAAACACCGTCGGCTTCACCGGGTTGGGCTTGCCGTCATTTGCGAGAAAGAACTGGCCGCCGGAAACCGGGCTGGCATCAGCCTGTATCTGGCGCGGAGCGGGGCCTGCGTCGGTGACGGTGGCGGTCAGAGATTCGGTTGTCCCAACCACCAGGGGCGTTAGCGCCGAGGGCGACGCCGTGGTCGGGCGGGCAAACACTTGCCAGGTAATCTTCGTACTGCTGTTTGTCCACTGACCGGAGCCGTCGTTCATATATTGCGCGGTGATGCAATGGTGGCTGCCCGGCGTGGCGCAATTCGGAGTTCCACTGGTCGCGGTCAGGTTCGTTGTGGAAAAGGTCGCCTTGGAACTTACGCCATCACCAGTCGCCGTAAGCGTGCCCCAGCCAATCGCGACGCCATTCTCGTCGGTAAAAACAACCGAGCCAACCGGCGAGCCATGCCCGCCACTGTTCGTGTCAGTCACAGTGGCGACAAAGTCCACCTGGTTTCCCAGGCACGATTGGCCGCTCGGAAGCTTGTCGCAGGTAGCATTGCCGGTGGGTGCAACGCTACCGGTAGCAGCGATTGTCGTCGGATCGGCGGCGGCAAAAGCGGCACTGGCTGACCCGATAACGAGGAGGCTGACGCACAACAGCAGACCACGACACACGAGGGCGCGGACCATAGGAGATCACCTTCAGTAAACAAGTGCTGGATTGCGGCTCTACCTGGGGGAAAACGCGCAGAATGTTGTCAGCAGCAACTCTGGATGTCAAGAGGAAAGTTGCTGGATTGTGCAACAGTTTTCGAAATGTGGAAGATTACTTCCGTGCTCTACGAGGAATTGCTTAGCCGCGCCCCGCGGGCTCGTTCGCGTAGCCGCGCAATGACCTGCTTATTTACCGCGAACGTCCTGGAGGGCCCAATTGCCGCCAGCGCGGCGGAAGGAAAACACAACCGTGCCGTTGCCGCCGGAGACGCGCTTGCCTTTGCGGTCGGTGTACATGACGGATTGGCGGCAGACGTACTGCGCGGCATCGCCGTTGATCGAGGGTACTTCGCAGTTTGAGATCGTGTAGGTAACGGCGGAGTACTCTTTGGCGATGTCCAGGATGCTCTGGCGGCGCTCTTTTGAAACAGGCATGACCGCCTGCAGTTCGTCGGGGCTCAGGTGCTCGTTGGCAGCCTTGTAGCGGCCCACAATGTCTTCCATGGCCTGCAGGTCAGGGCTCTTTTGCGGCGCCTCTGGCTGCTGCGCCACCGCCGCATCAACCGTTACGGTGACCGCCTTGGTGATTGAGCCGCCCGGGCCGGTTGCGGTCAGCGTGTACGTAGTGCTGCGGGCCGGCTTGATATCGTGCGAATCGCCGCTGACCGGGCCGACGCCCTGATCGATGCTGAGCGAATCGGCGTTCTGCACCACCCACGCCAGCGTGGTTCCCTGCCCCGCGGGAACGTGATCAGGCACGGCTTTAAACACGGCGATAGCGGGCTTGGGCGCGGCCGCCGCGGGCGCGCTGACGTTCACCGTGACGCTGGGGCCTTCGGCCGTGCCGCCTTCGCCGCGCGCGGTGATGTGATACGTGGTGGTCGAGGCAGGTGAAATTGTGATTGAGCCGCTGGCGCCCTGGTGGGGGAAGCCCGGCTGAATATCGACCTCAGTGGCGTTCTGCGCCTGCCAGTGCAGTTGGGTTGACTTGCCCTGCTGGATATTGGGGTCGCCGGCGTTGAACGAGTTGACGGCGGGCTTCGGCAGCGCAGCCAGGTGCGCGTCGATGGACTTGGTTTCGCGTGCCTTGGCCGAGATCGTGGTGCTGTAAGGCCGATAGCCGTTGAGCGTTACTTCTACGCGATGTGATCCCGGCTCAACCTGGAAGCGATAGTTCCCGCCGGAATCGAGCACGCTCTTGGGCGCGCCATCGACCGCAACGGTAGCGCCGGGCGTGCCGCTGATTGCAATGTACGGATTGGCTTCAACAACTTTCACTTCGCTGAGGACAAAGCGCGCGGCCACGTCTTTGCCCTTCCTGACTTCAACCGTCTTGGGCGCAGCCTGGAAGTTGAGCGCGCTCACCACCAGCGTGTGCTTGCCGGCCGGCAGCGCCAGCTTGATTTTTCCCGATACCGAGCCTTGCTTCTGGCCATCGACAAATACGTCGCCGGGCTGGTTGCTTTCGACCGTGACGGTGCCGAGTTCTGCGGGGGCGACCGCGGGCGGCGGAGCTACGGGATTCGGCGTTGCCGGCGTATTCGTTGTTGCCGCCGGCGTGCTTTCGGCGGACTGAGTTGCTGCCGTGGTGCCGGTCGGCTTGCCTGGCCGAAGCGCGATATAGACCACGATGCCGATCACGACGATGGCTGCCGCGGCAATGCCGATCAGCGCGACGGGGAACTTCTTTTGCGGCGCAGCCGCAGCCACTGGCGCAGCTTCGGGTTCATACCCCGGCGCAGGC
>JAJPJZ010000280.1 GCA_021323935.1 Terriglobia bacterium
CGCGATTGAAGCGTGACGAACGGCCATGGCCGTTGCCGCGACCTTGGTAACGAGGGCGCATCCTTATGGTCCTGAGGTGGGTACGGCGGCGAAGTATCCTGCTTCAAAGATGCCTCAAGCCGCCATTTGCGAGGTGAAGCTGATCGGCACCGACGCCGGCGATCAGCCCTTTTGGCAAACGGCGCCCGTGGCACTGGCAGGCGCGCACTACATCGAGATGGTGCGCATTCCCGGGCTTTGCCAGCCCGGCCAGGTGCTCACGGTTGAATTCGATAATCGCCAGCGGCGCTACATCATCGTGGAAGTGCGCGCCGACGGCACCGCGCGCCTGGAAGCGGTGGCCGACGTTGCCGGCATTTTTCCTGACGAGTTGCTGAACGGCGACGAATCGCGGCCGGCATTCTGGGTCGATCCGAATTCCAACCCGGGCGAGCAGCCGCTCGCGCCAGTGCAGGTTGTCAGCAAGAAAACCGGTACGCGCCGTTATGTGCGCCGCAAGCTGCGCACCGCGGTGGTGGTGCGCGATCGCAATAGCGGCCGCGACGTGTGCGGCGAAATGACGGAGATGAGCGCCGGAGGCTGCTACGTGGAAATGTGGTCGCCGCTGCCCTTCGGCACTGAAGTGGAAGTCCGCTGCGACGCCACTTCCATCTGCTTCCGCGCCGCCGGCCGCGTGGTGTACAGCGACCCGCTGGTGGGCATGGGAATCGGCTTTGCCGCGCCATGCTTTGTGGCCGCTGATCCGGCCGATGAACTGGTCACGCCGCCGGCCGAAGCTTCAGCATCAATGCTGGCCTCGCCGCAGGCGAACACGCGCCTGGCGATCGCGGTGCAGCAGTGGTTCGCTGATCACAATTTCCTGGAAAAGGTTGATTTCCTGAAGATGCTGGAATCCGCCGCGCGCAACTAACGCGGGACTGGTTTGCTACTCACGCCTGGCGCACAGCCATTACTGCGCCCACGGGCCTTTGGCTTCGCCGTTGGGCTTGCCCTCGCGATTTTCAGGCGGCTTGAAGTTGCCGTACTCATCGAAGTACTGGCTGCGGTCATGCTTGCGCATATAAACCTCGAACTTGCGCGCGGCGCGCCGGCGCTTCCAGCGGAAGTAGCGGTTGCGCATTCCGTAATAGCGCTCCGAGGCGTAAAAGCCCATGCCGCGCGCCGGCACCAGCTTGAGCCACAAATAGCCGCAAAGCGCACCGCCCAGCAGGGCCACGTTCAAAATGCCGCCGGGGCCGCTCACGATGCTGAGGTACACGGCAATCAGCAGCCACACGATCACCATGTACCGCGCCTTGATGGTGAACGGCAGCGGAAACATCATGACGTCGCGGTCGCCGTACTCGACCCCGAACGCCGCCAGGATTCCATATAGCGGGCCGTTCAAGCCGATGACCGGAACATCAGGGCGGAAGCCCAGCAGGTTCAAGGCGGAGAAGGCGTAAGCGACGGCGATGGCGGTGAGCGCGGCGCCGATAGTACAGAAAAAATAAAACTGCACAAACGTGGCGGCTCCCCAGCGCGATTCAAATTCGGCGCCAAACATCCAGAGAGCCAGCAACCCGAACAAAATGTAAAGGAAGCCGGAGTTGATGAAGGCGTAGGTGAACAGCCGCCAGACTTCGCCGCGAACGGCAAGGCTCGGAACCAGCGCGGAACCTTCGACGATGGCGCGCGCGAAGCCGGCCCCCGACGAGGTGAAAGCATGCTCGAGGATCGCAAGCAGGAAAAAAATTCCTGCGTTGACGATGACCAGCCACTTCACCGCTCCAGCAAAGGGAGGGAAGCCGAGCGAAATTCCGCCGCCACGTCTCATTGGTTCGTCGCTTTGCTCGAAGGCTCAGACCAGCCGGGCATTAAGGCCGGGCATTAACGCGATTGCGCCGGCTTGCGATCCCGGTGCCGATTCCGGCGGATGTTCGCCGGCAGCGGACACTTTGGGAGTCGCAATCGCTATTCTAGCCGTTACTCCGCCGCCGGCGCTGCTGGCGGGCGCCGCTCGGCGCGCGGCACAACCACCGGACTGCGGTGTCCGCGTGCGTCGCGGGCGCGCACCCCAAACACAACGTTATCTTTTGAGAGGTCTACGGTCACGCGGGTCGCATTGCCCACGTCGAGCGCGCGCTCCCAATACGGCGCGGTGGTATCGCGCCAAACCACTTCATAACTAATCGCATTCGCTCCCGCGGGTTCGTCCCACGCGATTGTAGTTTCATTGCCGAGGCCGCCGATGGGATAACGAACGTTGCCGGGCGCTGCCGGCGCCGTGGCCAGCGCAGCCAGAGTGGCGGCGTTCACCCGCGCGACGTTGGCGACGTAGTCAAAATCGACGAACTTGGGCAGGTCGCCGTACTCGATGCCATCCTGCGTGCGCGGCATCTGATGCTGATGGTTGAAGTCCTCGCGATATTCGGTGAAGCGCACGGCGGCATAGCCCTGCTCGTTAAACGGCGTGTGGTCGCCGCCGCGCCCGAAGCGGTCAGGCCGCCAGACGAGCAGCGGCGCGAAGCTGCCATTGGAAAGCGCCAGCCGATAGGTGGATGCGGTATCGCGGATGTAGCGGGCGAGCTGCCGTGAGCTGGAATCGTTTTCATAGCCATTCTGGCGGATGGTGCGGATTTCAGCGGGGGTGGCAGTGAACGGAATGCCCTCAGAGAAGACGCGCACGCGGTGCGGGTTCTGCCGCGCCTCCTGCCCGGGAGTGCGATTGCCGCCGACGATGTCGTTGTTCAACATGGCGGCAACGTCCCAGTTTTCCTGCTTCGCCATTTGCGCGAAGTGGCGGCTGCCGATCAGCCCTTGCTCTTCGCCGGCCACCGTGAGGAAGACGATGGTCGCGGGGAATTTATGCCGGCTGAGCACGCGCGCGCACTCCAGCGAAACTGCGGTTCCGCTGGCATCGTCGTTGGCGCCGGGCGCCGGATCGTTCACGTTCAGCATGTTGCGCCCTGAGTTGGCCGCGCCGTTGCCGGCGTTGTTGAAGAACGAATCGTAGTGGCCGCTGACCACGTAGATGCGCCTGGCCTGTTCCGGATCGCTGCCGCGCATGATGGCATAAACGTTGACGAGCTCGGTGGGCTCATCAATCCGGGGGAGAGGGGTCCGCGCATTCGGGTTGGGATTGGCGGCGGGCGGGGTGGTGGTTCCGGCCTGGGCGCGGCCTTCAGGCGTGTTGCCCGGCTGCGCCGTGAACTTATCTTCTTTCACCTCAAGGCAGCCGCCGCAGGCCTTGGAATATTCTTCAAACTGGCTGCGGATCCATTCCCGCGCGGCCACAACGCCCACGCCTTTTTGAGCGAGCTCGGGATATCGTGAGCCGTTGGTGTTGCGGTTAACAAAGCTGGCGAGCTTCTCGATATTCTGGCGGACGCGCGCTGCCGATACGGCGCGCAAAGCGGCGGCAATCTGCGGGTCAGGCGCGCCGCCCGCGGCCGCCCCGGCCTGCATGACCTGCTGCAGGTTGAAGACCTTGCCGCGGTCAAAGGCAGGCGCAGCAGCGGGTTGTGCCGTTTCGGTTGAGGCGGATTGCGAGGGCGCCTGCTGCTGCCCCGCCTGCGCCGCAACTTGGGCAACCGTGATGCCAAGCGCGCACATCAGACAGGCCGCACGAAGTGCGCAACGTAGTGATGCCGGCAGTGAGTGGGTCCAAAAATTATTCATCGCTTCTCTGCTGTGTCGTCTTGACGGTGAATAGAAGAGCTTCTAAATATACAAGCACAGCGCCCTGAACAGGAGGCACGAACATGATCGGAGGAAGCATGGTTCTCTGCCCGGAATGCGACACCGACCTGGACATTGAGGAAGACGAGGTTGATGAAGGCGAAATCGTCTCCTGCCCGGAATGCGGGAGCGACTTCGAGGTTGTCACCACGCATCCTCTCGAGCTGAACCGGGTTTCAGAAGAAGAGGACGGAGACGAGGACGAGGAGAGCGAGGACGGCGATTATTCTTAAATCGATTGCAGCCGCTCTCGTCTTGGCCTCCGCCACGATCGCGGCGCCGGCCGGGTTCGCGCAACGCCCGGCGGCCAAACCGTATGCGCTGATCTACGGCACGGTGTATGACGCTGAAGGCCGCCACCTGTACGGCGCGACGGTGAAGATTCGGCGCGCCGGCGCCAGGAAGGTGCTTTGGGAAGAAATGTCAGACCATAGCGGCGAGTTTGCGCAGCGCGTTCCGCCCGGGCCCGCGGATTACGTCCTGTGGGTGGATACAGGCAAGCACAGCGAGCGCGCGGCGGAGGAAGCCGAAAAGCAGCCGGCGCAGGGAATTGAGCACGGCGCAGTGCACGGCGGCCAGGCAGTGAAGGTGCATATTGCAGGCGATGAGCGCCTCGATCTCGGGCTGCACCTGCCAAAATAGCGGTCACAAAATGATGAAGCAAAGTTTCAGGAGCGCGATCGCGATTGCCTTTGCGGCGTTGCTGCTCGGGTCAGTTCCTTCACCGGCGCAGAAGGACAAGAACGCGCCCCAGACCCGGACAGTCGTGGGAATGGTCGCCAATAAAGGCGATCAGCCGCTGGAAAAGGCGCTGGTCTATCTCAAGAACGACAAGACGCTGATGGTGCAGACGTTCATCACCGGCCCTGATGGCAAGTTCCGCTTCAACTCTCTCTCGCAGAACACCGATTACGACGTATTTGCCGAGTACCAGGGCAAGCGCAGCAACACCCGCACGCTGAGCGCCTTCGATACGCGCGCCGAAGCCTACATGCCCTTGACCATCGACGTCCAAAGGTAACGCCGCCGCACGCGCCCGCTCATGGCGCGCCGCAAAAGCGCGTGTAGAATCGCGCTACCGATGCCCTCCGACGCCGAAACTTCACCAGGCCAGCCGCTCGCAAGCAGGGAAGGGATGGCGCGGCGGGTCCTGCAAAACCTGCGGCCCTCGCACCAGCATGGGCCGGTGGCCGCCACCATGCTGATTACGGCGGCGCAGATGCTCTCGCGCATCGTCGGCTTTTTGCGCGAAAAGTACATTGCGTGGGCATTCGGCGCCAACAACGTCACGGACGCGTTTTACGCCGCCAACACGCTGCCCGATTACCTCTATTACATCGTGGCCGGCGGCGCAGCGTCGATCACGTTCATCACCATTTACACGCGATACCTGACGGAGAAGCGCGAGCAGGAAGCCAACCGCGTGTTCAGCACCGTGCTGACCGTCATGGTCATCGTGCTGGGCGTGTTGATTGTTGCCGGCGAGGTTTTTGCGCCCGCCATCGTGGCAACGATTCTGCCCGGATTTCGCCGCCATCCTGAGCAGTTGCAGTTGTGCGTTCACCTGACGCGAATCCTGGTGCCGATGCAGTTGTTCTTCTACGTGGGAGGGGTGGTATCGGCGGTGCTGCTTTCGCACCGCATGTTCCTGGTGCCGGCGCTCACGCCGATCCTTTACACGCTCGGGATCATCGCCGGCGGCGTGTTGCTTTCGCGGCAGTTCGGAATCGCTTCGCTTGCGATCGGGGCGTTGGCGGGCGCCTTCGTCGGGCCGTTCCTGGTGAACGCGATGGCGGCGTCGCGCACCGGCATTCGGTATTTTCCTGCGTTCGACTTGCGCAACAGCGGCTTTCGCGAATGGGTGCGGCTTTCTATCCCGCTGATGCTGGGTGTCTCGCTGGCGTCGGCCGATGAGTGGATCATGCGCGCATTCGCTTCCGCGAACCTGGGCGCGATCAGCCACCTGAATTACGCCAAGCGGCTGTTTTCGGTGCCGTATGCGGTGCTGGGGCTTTCGGTTGGGGTGGCGTCGATGACGTTTTTTGCGCGCATGTTCAGCGAGAAGCGCTATGCGGAATTTGCCGCGCGCATCAACGATTCGGTGTACCGCGCCGCGGCGGCATCGCTGCTGCTGAGTGCGTGGCTGTGGGCGGCGGCGCTGCCGGCAGTGGACCTGGTGTTCCGGGGCGGCAAATTTCACTGGCAGGATTCCGAGGAGACGGCCACGTATTTCGCCATCTTCGGGCTCTCGCTGGCCCTGTGGACGGCGCAGGCGCTCTATGCGCGTGCGTTTTACGCGGCGCGCAATACCATGCTGCCGATGATTGCGGCAACAACCATTACGGCAGCTTCAATCCCGATTTTCTGGGCGGCGTTTCGCACCTGGGACGTTATGGGGCTGGCCATCGCGTCCGATATTGGAATTGCCGCGCAGACCATTGCGCTGGCTGTGCTGCTCGACCGCCGAAAGCTGGTTCCACTGGGCGCCATGAACTGGCCTGGCATGAGCAAAGCCGCCGCGGTGGCTCTGGCGGCCGGGGTGGCCGGGGTGGCGGCGCGCACGTTGTGGATGCGCAGCGGGAGCCGCACCGCTGACGTAATCGAGATTGCCATCATTTCGCTGGTGTGGGCGGCCGTTTGCTGGATTGGGCTGCGCCTTACCGGCTCTGACCTGCTGCACTCGTTGCGCCGGCGGGCCGCCATGCCTGCGGTTCCGGCACGCAGCGCCGACCAGGCGTAGGCGCCGCGTCGTAAAATTCGAGAAGATCAGAATGAGATTCCTAATTTATGGCTGAGCTCATCGCTGCACCCACCCGCATCACCGCCGCCGGAAACAAGCCTAAGCTCATCGATGAGTACGTGGGCCGGGTGAACAGCGCGACCTCAGCCGTGAGCATCGCGCATATGCGCTCGCCCGAAGGATGGGAAGAGCCGGCGCAAACGCCTGAGTTCGACGAATACACGGTCGTGCTGCGAGGGGCGCTGCGCGTGGCCACCGGCCAGGGCGACTTGATGGTTCGCGCCGGCCAGGCCGTCCGGGTGCGCGCCGGGGAGCGCGTGCGTTACTCCACGCCCGAGAATGGCGGCGCCGAGTACATTGCGGTGTGCCTGCCGGCCTTCTCGCCTGCTACAGTTCATCGCGACGCAAACTAGCCGCGAGACTACGAACCTAGAAGAATTCCTAATGTGATTCACTTATGCGGTTCTTCCAAAAATTTAAGTGCAATCGCGCCACCTTCCAAATTTCATATCCGCTGGGGGGAAGAGGGTGCGGAACGGCACGCAAGCCCCACATTCTCCACAAGAAAAGCCAATTTTGACGAAGTCTTCATTTGGCTGCCGCCGTGCACATGATTTAATAGCTACCACCCTAGGAATAAACCTGTTTATGCACTTCCAATTAGGAGAGCTGGCCATGAGTTTTGGCTTTTCGGGACGTCTGTTCCGAATGATCGCCGTAGCGCTCGCGTTTGCTGCGTTGAGCGTTTTTGCGGTTGCGCAAACCACGACCGACGGCGCGATCGGCGGCACGATTTATGATCCGCAAGGCGCGGTTGTGCCGAACGCGACCATCACGGTCCACAACAACGCCACCAACGCCGAGCAGACGGCGCAAACCGATGCTTCGGGCAACTATCGCATTACGCGACTGCAGCCTGCGGTTTACACCGTGACGGTGCAGGCCGGCGATTTTGCTGCTTACAAAGCCGAGCGCGTGGTGGTCGAAGTGGGCAGCGTAACCACGCTTTCACCGCACCTGGCGCTGAGCGGCTCGACCGCAAGCGTTGACGTTACGGCTGAAACCCCGGCCATCAACACTACGTCGCCTGATTTTGCGCCGGTGGTCAACCAGGTGCAGGTCGATAATCTCCCGATCAACGGCGGCCGCTGGTCTGAGTTCGCTACCCTGACTCCGACCGTGGTGAACAATGCCAACGGCTTCGGCCTGGTGAGCGTGCGCGGCCAAAGCGTGCTGCTCAACAACAACACGCTCGATGGCGCCGATAACAACCAGGCGTTCTTCTCCGAAGAGCGCGGACGCACCCGCGCCGGCTACTCCAGCCCGAAAGTTGCGGTGCAGGAGTTCCAGGTGAACACCTCGAACTACTCGGCCGAATACGGGCAGGCTGCGGGCGGCGTGGTCAACACCGTGACCAAGAGCGGCACCAACGCCATCCACGGCGAAGCTTACTTCTATGATCGTGACAATTCGTGGGGCGCGACCAACCCGTTCACCACGATCACGCAGGCGCAGAGCGGCACGTTCACCTGCGCAAATCCGACGAACAATTTCTGCACCAATCCGTACAAGCCGACTGACGTTCGCAAGATGACCGGCATCGGCATTGGCGGCCCGATCATTAAGGACAGGCTGTTCTGGTTCTTCACCTACGACCGGTTCTTCCATAACTTCCCCGGAACCGCGGTGCCGGCGAGCCCGAGCGCCTTCTTTGCCGCGCCTTCGTGCAATGCCAACAACACGGGGTTCAACGGCGCGCAGTGCGCCCCGGGAACGGCGCTGGCGACGTTCGCGCAACGTCTTTATGGCTCGAACACCACCGCCAATGACGCCGCAGCGAATACGGTGTGGAACAACGACCTGAACGCCCTCACCTCGGTGCTCGGGCCGGTTCCGCGCACCGGCGATCAATCAATCTTCTTCCCGAAGCTCGACTGGCAGATCAGCAACAAGAACCGCGCTTCGGTGGAAGTGAACCGCATGCGGTGGGCATCGCCGGCAGGCATCCAGACGCAGGCCACCAACAACTACGGCATTCGCAG
>JAJPJZ010000089.1 GCA_021323935.1 Terriglobia bacterium
CCTCGAGCGCCTGCAGCGGATCGGGAGCAAGATCGAAGGCGCGATGAAACGTGACCTGCATGGGACGGGCGAGCTCGGTGAGTGCACGCGTGCGCCGTTCATCGATTTGGTTGAGCGAAGTCAGCAGGCCGAAGACGACTCCGTTGGCGCCGGATTCGCGGGCGAGCGTGATGTCCTCCTGCATGATGGCGAAATCGTCGTTGGAGTAGTCGAAATTGCCTGCGCGGGGGCGGATCATGACGTGGATTGGGATTTGGAGGCGGGAGCGAACCCGGCGCAGCATGCCGAGGCTGGGAGTCAGGCCGGCTTCGGAAAGCGCGCTGCAAAGTTCGATGCGATGCGCTCCGCCGCGCTCGGCGGCGATGGCGGATGCAACCGAATCTACGCAGATTTCAAGGGTGATCATAGAGTTTTGCGGGCCGGGGCTGAAGCCCCTCAGTTTAAGCGCTCATTATCACCGGCCTGAAGGCCGGTGCTCCCACCCTTCGTTGGGAGGCGATTGACAGTTGCGTGAGCGGGCGGGTGGTTATTCGGCGTACTTGCGGAGCATGTTGATGACATCGTCGGCGGTGATGATGCCGGTGAGGCGGCCATCGTCGTCAACCACGGGCAAGGTGAGGAGGTTGTATTTATCGAAGATGGCGGCGACTTCGCGGTCTTTGGCGGCGGGGGCGCAGGAAATGACTTCGTCGCCGGCGAGTTCGCTGAGGGGAGCGGAAGGCTGGGCGGCGACGAGCTTGGAGAGCGGGATGGCGCCGACCAGCTTCCAATCGTCGGAGACGAGGAAGATGGTGCTGACGCTGCCGAGGTCGCCTTCGTAATTGCGGAGCAGGTCGGCGGCGTCGCCGGCGGTAGCGCGCGGGGAAAGCGCGAGGTACTCGGTGTTCATGCGGCCGGCGGCGGTGTGTTCTTCGTGCTGCAGCAGCTCGGCGACTTCGTTGCGCTCGGCGGGCTCCATTTCCTCGAGGATTTCCTGCGACTGCTCGGGCGAGAGGTCGCCGAGCAGGTCGGCGGCGGCATCGGGATCCATTTCTTCGACGATGTCGGCGGCCTTTTCGGAATCCATGGCGGAGACGATGGAGACCTGCATGCGCGGATCGAGTTCTTCGAGCGCTTCGGCGGCGACTTCGTCATCGAGCGACTGCATGACGGCTTCGCGCTCGGCGGGCGAGAGCTCTTCGATGATGTCGGCGATATCGGCGGGGTGAAGGCGGGCGAGGCGGTCGTGGGAGATGCGCAGCTTGACGCGGCGTGCGGGGTCGGTTTCGATGAGGTTGACGAACTCCCAGGGAATGACCTTGGAGCCGAACTTCTGGGTGATGCGGCGGAGCAGCTCGGCGGGAACCAGGCCTTTGAGCAGGCGGCGGACGATGCCGCGGGTGCCGACATCAACGGCGGTGACTTTGAGGGCGAGGTGGCTGTTTTCAGGCTCGACGACGATATCGGCGTCGTTGACGCGAACGACTTTGCGGCCGTGGACGTCGATGATCTGCTGGTCGAGCAGGTCGCGCTCGAGCATGAGGAGGCCTTCGGCGGGGCCGGCGCTGGGGTTGAGCGGCGCCCACTCGGATTGCGGCTGCGAGGTGTGCAGGCCGTAAGGATCGGCGGCGACGATGCTGGAGGCGGCGACCATGCGCTCGCCGCCGCGCGTCTTGACGACGAAGCCAGAAATGCGGGTGGGATCGTCGCCGGGGGTGATGGCGACTTCGCGAACGCGCCCGCAGCGGCTGCCGGTGGAGCTATAGACCGCGGTGCCGAGCAGTTCGGAGAGCGCGACGACGGCCATGAAAGCAGAATAAGATTTGAGGCGGCGCGTGACAACGTGAAAATTGGCGAAGGCGGAGAATGGGCGCGGGAGTTCGGGCGCGGCGCGAGCGCTGCGGGCTGCGGAGGGTTCCGTTTGACTTTTCCGGTGGCAAAAGGCACACTTCGCAATTCGCGTATGCTGCTTCCGCCGCAAGGGTTGTGCGCCGGGGCTGCGCAACCGGCCTAACGTGAACACCACCGGAAAACGAGTTTCCTACACGATGGAGAGCACGCTGGACAGCGTGAACCGCGCCGAGGAACTCGCCAACAAGCTGGCGGCGGAGAGCGGCTTCGACGAAGACGAGCGGCACCGCATTGCGCTGGCGGTGCGGGAAGCCGCGGTGAACGCGGTGTATCACGGCAACCACTACGATCCGCAGAAGAAGATCACGGTGGGTTTTGAATCGAGCGGATCTGCGCTGACGGTGACGATTCGCGACCAGGGGACGGGAGTGGTGCCGGAAGAGGTGCCGGACCCGCTGGCGCCTGAGAATCTTCTGCGCGGCTCAGGACGCGGGATTTTCCTGATCCGCGCGTTTATGGACGAGGTGAGGTTTCGCACGCTCGATCCGGGAACCGAAATCATCTTAGTGAAGCGCCGCAGCGCTCCGCCCACGGCAAGCCAGAACCAGACCTGCCGGGGGCCGCGGTGAGTGCAGCGCACAAGGAGGAGTGAGCAGTGACCATGAAGGCCAGCACACGGCAAGTGGATGGAGTGACGATTGTGGACTTGAGCGGGCGCATCACGCTGGGCGAAGGCAGCGTGATTTTGCGCGACACGGTGCGCGACCTGCTCGGGAAAAATCAAAAGAAGATCCTGCTCAACCTGGGCGATGTGAGCTACATCGATTCGTCGGGCATTGGCGAGCTGGTGAGCGCGTACACCACGGTGCGCAACCAGGGCGGCGATCTGCGGCTGCTGAACCTGACCAAGAAGGTGCACGATCTGCTGCAGATTACGAAGCTCTACACCGTGTTCGACGTGAAGGACGATGAAACCTCGGCAGTGAAGGCGTTCGCGTAGATTTGCGTCAGCCATGAACCGGGCTTGGGCATGGCGAGTGGTGAGGACGGCGGCGCTGATGGGGGCCGCCTCTGCGGTTGTGCGCGCCGAGTGCGTGCCCTTCCAGGACGCGAAGACCCTGGAAGGCAAGCCCGGGTGCGTCACCGGCAAAGTGCTGAAGGTGGCGCAGAGCCAGACGGGCAACTGGTACCTGGATTTTTGCCAGAATTACCGTGAGTGCCCGTTCACAGTATATGTGCCGCGCGGCGACGCGCAGAAAGTCGGCGACCTGCGGCCGCTGGAGGGGCAGCAGGTTGAAATTTACGGGAAGATTCAGCAGTACAACGGCCGGTCAGAGATCATCCTGAAGGACAAGCGCCAGCTTGACGGCGAGAAATCAAAGTACGTGCCGCCTGACGATGATCATCGGCTGAGCTATCGGGATGAGCACGACGCCTCGATGCACGGTCCGCCGCACCATCATTTGGGAGGCGGGAGCCAGCACGCCAAGGCGGCGAAAACGAAACCGACGCCGAGCACGGCAAGCACGACGGCGCCGGTGGTGCGCCCGCAATAGCAAACCTCTGCAGCACGCGATTGACAACTTCTGCGCGCCGGAGGAGTGACCGGACGTGGACAGCGGCTACGGCGAAGAGGCCTTCTGCTGTTCGCGCCTGAGTTCGCCGAACACCGGGCTGAAGAGAAAATCGTGAAAATCAATTTTGAAGCCGTTCAGGCGGAACAGCGTGGCGATCTGCGCCCAATGGCGGACTTCATGGGTTACGACGTGAACGATGAACTTGCGCGGCGTGGCCCGCACGGTTGCGGACATGATCTTGTGCTCCTGCATCGAGTCCCACTTGTCCGCGGGAAAGGCGCGGATAAATCCGCGCAGATCACGGCGGCTTTGCTGGCCGAAGGCAAACAGGGGATCAATTTTGTCAGCTGCAATTGTGCTGGGGTCGGTCATGGGCCGGCCGGACAAGCGCTCGACATAGCGCTTCTCGGCCGAGAAAATGTGACGGATGATTTCGCCGATAGTGCTCACTCGGCCGTCGCCATGCGGGCCGGCGCTGGTGGTGAGCACAGCGTCGCCCTGCTCACGCAGCCAACTACGCCACTTCTCGCGTTCCCAATCGGTGTACTGGATCAGCGCGTCGAGATCGAGAGTCATAGGAAATGTGATTCAGCTGCTCGCCAGGCGGAGCGGGAATATTTTGGGCGGCTAGAGACGGCCCGCCGCGGTGAAGGCGCTGGGCCTTTTTTTAACTCTGGCCGGATTCATTTTGTCACTCACACCAGGCCTTTTCGTAATTCTTCAATTGGATAACGGGTTCCGCGCCAGACGACGCCGCGGTGGCGCGCGGCGTGGGCGATGGAGACGAACATGGCGTAAATCAGCAGCGCGCTGCCCACGGGATGCAGGATGAAATAAAACGGCGAGACCGGGGAGCGGCGCGACATTCCGACATACAACAGGAAGATCGCGACGACCGCGATGGCGAAGGGCAGCCGCAGCCAGCCGCGCGCGAGCAGCAGGCCGGCGTAGGGCAGGATGGCTAAGAACCCGAAGAGCAGGCAGGCGCCGAAGGCTTTTTCGTAGCGGTAGTTCATGCCGGCGAAAAGGTTCTTCTTCAGGTTGCGAATGATGCCGAAGGTGCCGTGGAACCAGCGCCAGGGGATGAGCCCCGGAGCGTGGGCGACCCGCTGGGAGAAGCCGTGGTCCTTGACCAGCTTGCCCAGTTTCATATCTTCGATGACTTCCATGCGCAGCTTTTCAGCCGTGCCAATCTGCTCATAGACGCTGCGGCGAATCAGGTTGAACGGCCCGAAGCCGAGGAAGTCTCTGGCCCTGGGGTCGTGCACGCGCCACGGGCGATGGCCGAAGACAAATAGCATGCTGAAGCAGGCAAACATCATGCGCTCCCCGATCGAATGCAGCTCGTGCGTGGGAAAGACGACCAAATGATCGGCGCCAGCCGCTTCGGCATAAGTAATGGCGCGACGCAGGGCGTCGGCGCGGAAGCGCACGTCGGCATCGGTGAACAGCAACCAATCGCCCGAGGCATGCTGCCCGCCAATGAACATGGCATGCGGCTTGCCCAGCCAGCCGGGGGGAAGATCCTGAATGTGAACAACTTCGAGGCTCGGCTTGGGCGATGTTGCTTCGGCCGTCGCCGCGAGACTGGCGGGCGAGGCGCCAGCGCCCGCAGACCCCGCGAGGAATCCGGTAGCAACCTCATCGAGCACGGCGGCGGTGTTGTCGGTAGAGCGGTCGTCGATGGCGATGACTTCAAAGTCAGGATAATCGAGCGCCAGCATGGAGCGCAGAGCGGCTTCGACGTGCAGGCCTTCATTGCGCGCCGGAACAATGATCGAGAGCTTCGGCAGCGCGACGTCCCGGCGGTCCCACTCCCGCGCAGAGATATCGGCGATTTCGCGGCCGTGCACGGCGTCGCGCAGGCGATCAAGCCAGACGAGCGCAAGGATTACGCCGGAGATCAGCCAGAAGTAGTGCAAAGCTCAAGGTAAAAGGAAAGAGCTGAAATACAAAATGCGTTCGCCAAAGGCTGCACGGGCGAGCCAAGGCGGAGCAAGCCGCGCTGAATTGGTTCGCCCGGCGCATGTTCGCTGCGCTATGCAAGTACTTCGGCCGAGTCAGTTGGTCGCAGCTTCGGCGCAAAGCGTGCCCCATAGAGCAGCACAAGTCCTGACAATGCGGTCGCAACCAGGGCCGGAATAAATCCTTTCTGCAGCGAGTGCGTGCGTTCGGAGATGTAGCCGATGAGCTGCGGCGAAGGCACATCACCCAGCAGGTGCAAAGTGAAAATGCTGATGGCGATGGCCTGGGCGCGGATGCGGGCGCTGACCGAGTTGACAATGGCGGCGTTGAGCGGGCCGGTATTCAAGAACAACATGAACTCACCGACGAAGATTGCTGGAAACGTTGCACTTGCCGGGCCCCAGAGCGCAAGCGCCATGGGCGCAATGCCCAGCAGCATGGCAGCGCCTGAGATCCAGTAATTGGCGGCGGAATGCCGGCGCAGCATGCGATCGGCGAGCCAACCGCCGATCAAAGTGGCGACGATGCCGTTGAAGCCGGTGATGGCGCCGAAGATGACGCCTACGCGATCGAGCGGCACACCGCGCACGCGGTTCAGGAAAGTGGGCATCCATTGCGACAGGCCACCTTCTGAAAACGTCAGCATGGCCATGCCGAGCACCGCGGTCCAGAACGCGGCGTTGTGCAGCAGGCCGGCGAGAGTGGCGCGCTGGCCGCTTTCAGGAACGAGGTCAACTCGGCCGCGTGCGGGCTCGCGCAGCAGCACGATCCACAGCCCTAAAACCACGCCGGGCAGAGCTCCCACGTAAAAGGGCGTGCGCCAGCCGTGATGCACGACCAACAAGCCGCCGAGCGCGTAGCCGGCGGCGGCGCCAAACGGCAATGCAATGTTGAAAAGCGCCAGCATGCGGCCGCGGCGGTCTTCGCTGTAGAGGTCGGCGAGGAAGCTGGGAGCGATGGTGGCAAAGCTGGCTTCGCCGATGCCGACGAGGGCGTGGCGAATCACCAGCGCGTCAAATGTGTAGGTGTAGGCGGTAAGCAGCGTGGCTGCGCTCCACAGCAGTGCGCCCGCGGCCATGATGTACTTGCGCGGGTAGCGGTCGGCAAGCCAGCCAAAAATCGGCGCGGTGATGATGTAGCCGATAAAGAATGTAGTGGTCAGGAAGCCGAGCTGCGCGTCAGTGAGATGAAATTCCTTCTGAATTTCAGGCTGCACGGCGGGAAGAACGTAGCGGTCAACATAATTAAGGAAATTCAGGCCGGTCAGGAGCATTAACGCAGCGGCGCCAGGCACGCGGGATTGCTGGGCGGCGCGGGGCGGCTGGCTGGCGGCCATCGCGGGAGTGTAGCAGGTCGCGATTGGTAAGATAGCGGTCGGATGGCGACGGAAACTTCACGGGTGGAGGCGTTTTCTGACGGCGTATTCGCCATCGCAATGACGCTGCTGGTGCTGGAAATCAAGGTCCCGCCGCCGGCGGCGCACCTGGCGGGTGCGCTGCTGCAGCAATGGCCGGCTTACTTTGCGTTTCTGCTCAGCTTCCTGTTCATCGGAATCATGTGGATCAACCATCATCGGCTGTTCAGCCATATTCGCCGCAGCACCGATGCCCTGCTGTTCTTAAACCTGATGCTGCTGCTGGGCATCACGTTCCTGCCCTTCCCGACTGCGGTGCTGGCAGTGCATTTGAATGATGAAGGCATGCGGGCGGCGGCGGTTTTCTTCAATGGGACATTTGTGGTGATTGCGGTTCTGTTCAATGCGCTGTGGGGGTACGTGGTGCGGGCCGAGCTGTTCGGCGCCGATGTTGATTACGAGCACGTGCGCGCGATTACGCGGCAATATGCAGTGGGTCCGGTGGCGTATGCCGCTTGCCTTTTGCTGACGTGGGTGAGCGTGACGGCAAGCCTGGGGATGCAGTTGCTGCTGGCGATCTTCTTTTCCATTCCGCCGCGACACGCGATTGGGCCGGCGCAGCACAGGTCAGCCAGG
>JAJPJZ010000076.1 GCA_021323935.1 Terriglobia bacterium
ACTGCGGCCAATCATCGCGCGGTTGAGGCGGTGCTGCTCGGCCATTCGGACAACATCTTTTTTCGCGGAGCCACGTATGTGCTGATGAAAGTGGTGGCGGTGGTGGCCAGCGTGATCGTGTTCTTCCTGATTTACTGGGTGCTGCCGCATGGGCGCGTGCCGCTGAAGGCGGTAGCGCCGGCAGCGGTGGTCACGGGGGTGGCCTGGGAGGCGGCAAAGTACGCTTACGAAATTGCGCTGCCCTGGCTGAACTTCCAGGAAGTTTATGGCCCATTCGCGGTGTCAGTCACGCTGATCATGTGGGCTTTTTTTTCAGGCATGCTGCTGCTGGCGGGAGCGTATCTTTCAGCCTCGGGGCGCGCAGCGCCGCCGGATGCGCCGACCGCCGCCTAGCGCTCGCGTCAAACCGACGTTGAGCAATTGCGACGGCCGCGTCGATTCACATCAGCGCCAGCGCATCGACATCCACCACCACGGTTGCGCGCGATTTCTGCTGTTGAACCTGCGCCATCATGGCATTCAGCGTGGCGTGTAGCGCCCGCCGGCTCTCCGCCTTCAGAATGAAGTGGTAGCGATACTCACGTTTCAGCTTTGAAATGGGCGCGGCCGCGGGGCCAAGCACGCGCAGCCGCCCTTCGTGTTTGCCGCCTGCCTGTTCGCGCGAGCCCGGGCCGGGCACGCTGCCCGGCAGCGATGAACTCTGGATAGCATTTTCAAACCAGCGGCCGAGCGCGCTTGCCATCGCCAGCGCCTGTTCCAGGTCTTCGCTGCGGATGATGACGTTGGCCAGCGACGTGAACGGCGGGTAATGCATCCAGCGGCGGAAGCGCAGCTCTTTTTCGGCGAAGCCCAGGTAATCATGCGCGGCCGCGTACTGGATGGCGTAATGGTCGGGGAAATAAGTCTGCAGGATGACGCGGCCGGGAGCGCCGCCGCGGCCAGCGCGGCCGGCAACCTGGGTAATCAACTGGAAGGTGCGCTCAGCAGCGCGAAAATCAGGGAAGCCGAGGGCGACGTCGGCGCCCACGATTCCGACCAGCGTGATGCCGTGAATGTCATGGCCCTTGGCGATCATCTGCGTGCCCACCAGAATGTCAATTTCGCCGGCGTGCAGGCGGCCGAGCACGCGCTCGAAGTCGTCGCGCCGGCGCACGGTGTCGCGGTCGAGGCGTTCCACGCGTGCGCGCGGAAACAAGCCGTGCAGCAGCTCTTCCAGCTTTTCGCTGCCGGTGCCGACAAAGAAAATGTATTCGCTGCCGCATTCGGGGCAGGCAGCGGGGACGTCGCGCCGGAATCCGCAGTAGTGACATTCGAGCGCGTTCTTGCGCTTGTGGTGCGTCATCGGGATGGCGCAGTTCCGGCATTCCAGCGACTTGCCGCAGGTGCGGCACAGCACCACCGGCGAATAGCCGCGGCGGTTCAGCAGGATTAACGTTTGCTCGCCGCGCGCCAGGCGCTCGGTAATCTCTTCAGTGAGGCGGCGCGACAGCACCTCATCACGCCCGGTGAGGGCGAATTCGCCGCGCATATCGACCAGTTCGAACTCGGGAAGCGGGCGTTGCTCCACGCGCTGGCGCATTTCAACCAGCGCATATTTGCCCTGCCGCGCGTTATAGAAGGATTCGAGCGAGGGCGTTGCCGAGCCCAGCACCACCGCTGCGCCGGCGAGTTTTCCGCGCATGGCAGCGACGTCGCGGGCGTGGTAGCGGGGCGCTTCCTCCTGCTTGTAGGAGCCGTCGTGTTCTTCATCGACGATGATGAGCGCCAGATCAGCCACCGGCGCAAAAATGGCGGAGCGCGTTCCTACCACGATGCGGGCTTCGCCGCGATGAATGCGGTGCCACTGCTCGGCGCGCTCTTCGCGGGTGAGTGCCGAGTGCAGGATGGCAACCTGGGGACCGAACACATGCGCCACGTCGGCCGCCATTGCCGGCGTGAGGCCGATCTCGGGCACCAGCAGGATCGCGGAGCGGCCCGCCTCCATGACTTCGCGCATGGCCGACAGATATACGGCCGTCTTGCCGGAGCCGGTGACGCCGTGCAGGAGGGTTGCGGAAAAGCGCGGCAGGGCGGCCAAGCCGGACGCAGCCGGTGGGCGATCATCGGAAGCAGGCGCGTTCGGGAGCGCGTTGTGGGCTTTGACTTTGTGCGCGTTGCGCACCGCCGCACGGATGTGCTCAAGCGCGGCGGTTTGGTCGTGATTGAGCTCGAACGCAAGCGGCGAGCGCGCACGCGTCAAAGTCGAAACCGCAAAATCGGCGGGCTCTTCGATGATGGCGGCATCGCCGCGGCGCACCAGGGTTTGAATGCTGCTGGCGGAGAGCCCCGCTGAACGTGAGGCCTCGAGCATCATGCGGCCGCCGGCGCTTTGCACAGCTTCGATGACGCGCTGCTGCTCACGCGTGATGCGCGGCTTTTTGCGCAGCGATCCGCCCTGGATTTCAGTTTCGATGAGGGGCTTGTCGGGGCTTCGTAGTGAAGAACTCCCGGCGGGCGCATGGTTCGCGGGATCGGCGTCGGCGGGCGCATGTTCAGGTGTGCCTGGTTGGACTGCGGCGGGAGCATTGAGCACCAGCACGCGCACTTTCCTCGGGGTATCGCGGGGAGCGCTGGCGTCTTCGCGCGTGATCCATTTCTTGCGGATCATGCCGGCCAGCAGCTCGCGCGAGGCTCCGGTTGCGGTGCGCAGCGAACTCTCGCGCAGGGCATCGGCATCGCTCAGGCGGTTCAGCACGGCATATTGCACCTGCTGCTCTTCAGGAGTCCGGCGGGAGCGCAACGATGAGCCTTGCTCCGCGGCCGCCATCAGCGCTGCCATTCCGGCCTGCGTGATGTGGTATTGCCTGACGCGCTTGACTTCGGCGGCAAGCGGCAGCATGGAGCGAAACACCTCGCCGATGGGGCAAACGTAATACTCCGAAATCCATGCCGCCAGCTCCATCAGCGTGGAATCCAGCACCGGCGCAGCGTCGAGCACGTGCAGAACTTCGCGCGCCTTCATGGCCGGCTCGCGATCGTGCAGCGCTGTGACTACTCCGGCCAGCCGCTCACTGCGAAACGGCACCAGCACACGCCCGCCGACAACCGGCGCGCAATCGCCTGCCGCGCCGTTCACGCGATACGTGAAGGTCAGGTTGAGCGGGACGGGCAGGGCAACGTCACAAAACTGAGGAGGCGAATGATCGGCCATGGCGGCGATCAGCCCTCTTGCTGCGCCGGCTTTTCAGGGAGCTTCAGCCCGAGGAAGCGCATCACCTGCTGCAGGTCCTTCCAGGCTTCCTTCTTCTGGCGCGGGTCCCTGAGCAGATAGGCGGGATGAAAGCTGACGAACAGCTTGATGGCATCGCCGGAGTAGCCGGGCGGAGTGAACTCGTAAGTGCGGCTGCGCAGGTTGGCCATCGTGTCATTCAGGCCGAGCAGGTTCTTTGCGGCTGTTGCGCCCAAGGCGACGATGGCCCTGGGCCGGATCGCGGAAACTTGCCCCATGAGAAACGGCATGCAGGTTTCTGCTTCATCTTTTTCGGGAGTGCGGTTCTGTGGCGGGCGGCACTTCACCACGTTGCAGATGTACACATCTTCGCGCCTGAGGCCCATGGCCACGATCATGTTGTTGAGCAACTGGCCGGCGCGGCCGACGAAGGGCAGCCCCTGCGCGTCCTCGTCGGCGCCCGGGCCTTCGCCAATGAACACCAGCTCGGCATGAGGATTGCCGGCGCCGAACACCAGGTTGGTGCGGCCCTGGTGCAGGCGGCAGAGCCGGCAATCGCCGATGTCAGCCGCAATGGCGGCGAGTTCGGCGGCGGGATAAGAAAGCACGCGAAGAGATGGCGCTTGCGCTTCGGCGGCAGCCGGCGGGCTGCTGTTGCGACCTTGGCCCGTGAGCTCAGAAGCTGAAAGCGATTCGCCTGCTAAGTGCGCTGCGGGCGCCGCGACTTGCTGGCGATAGAGATCGTAGATGCCCAGGTCGCGATAGAACTCCACGCGGGCGGCGACCTGTTTGCGCTGTTCGGGCGTAAGCGGTGCAGCGGCGAGTGGCTTCGAAGAAGGGCTCACCGGCGCTCTCCGGCTGATGACACCGCGGCGCGGCCGTGCGAACGGCGGCGCAAATTGATTGCGAAGCTCAGCACGCGCTCAGCGACTTCGCGCTTCGAGGCCTCGGCGATTTCTTCGACAGAATCGTGGCTGATGATAGTGACAGCGTTGCGGTCAGAATCAAAACCGATGCCGGGTTGCGACACGTCGTTCACCACGATGGCGTCGAGCTGCTTGGCAGCCAGTTTTTTGCGCGCATTCTCGAGCGTGTTTTCGGTTTCGGCGGCGAAGCCGATCATGACGCAATCGGCGCGCTTGCGTGCAGCCGCTTCGGCAAGGATGTCGGCGGTAGGTTCGAGGGCCAACGTCACCGGGCCCGAACGCTTGATCTTTTGCGAGGCGGCGGTCGCCGGGCGGAAATCGGCCACGGCCGCGGCTTTAATCACGATGGCCGCTTCAGGCAGGCGTTCAAGCACGGCGCTGCGCATCTGCGCGGCGGTTTCGACCTTGATGAGTTCAGCGCCTGCAGGCGCAGGCAGCGACACGGGCCCGCTGACCAGGATGACGCGCGCGCCACGATGAAGCGCAGCTTCAGCCAGCGCGTAACCCATGCGCCCGCTGCTGCGATTGCCCAGGTAGCGAACCGGATCGATGGGCTCGCGCGTGGGACCGGCGGTCAGCAGAACGGTTTCGCCGGCAAGATCGCGATTGCGCTCCACCACCTGCCAAACCGCGGCCACGATGGCTTCAGGTTCAGCGAGGCGGCCAGGGCCGGTCATGCCGCAGGCCAGGTAGCCTTCGCCGGGCTCCACGATGCGAACGCCGCGCGCGCGCAGGGTTTCAATGTTCCTGCGCGTGGCCTCATGCTGCCACATGTTTACGTTCATGGCAGGCGCGACCACGCTAGGAGCGGTGGTGGCGAGGTAGAGCGTAGAGAGGAAATCATCGGCCAGGCCGTTGGCGAACTTGGCCAGCACGTCGGCGGTGGCGGGCGCTACAACCAGCGCGTCGATGGATTGCGCGACGGCAATGTGCTCGATGGCCGATTCTACGTTCGGCTCGGCCGCGCCTTCGCGAAACAGGTCGGTGATGACCTTCTGGTTGGTGAGCGCGGCGAAGGTCAGCGGCCTGACGAACTGCTGGGCGGCGCGCGTCATCACCACCTGGACAACCAGGTTGCTCTCCTGCCCGGGGCGCGTTTCCTGCAGCAAGCGAGCGACTTCGCAGGCTTTGTAAGCTGCTATGCCGCCGCTGACGCCGAGGCAGATCTTCATGCTGGATTGGATTGTAGCCTGAGAAAAAAGAATCTGAGAACCTGGCCACCAATGAAACAGGCGATTCCGGCCGCAGGAACAGCGGCCAGAGGAGCGAATCCAGATTTCCCCAGCGGCGCGTTTCAGGCCTGGCCGAGCGCCTTATCCAGTTGTTCGCCGGCCTTTTCGACGGCGGTGCGGCCGGCGCCGATGCTCCACTCCACCTTGCCGGCGTCGAGTTCGGTCATGGCGATGCGGCTGGCCTTGCGCGAAGCGGTCTCGACCTTGGGCTTGGAGCCGCCCTGCAGTTGCCGGGCGCGGCGGGCAGCCACGAGGATATAGCGATAGTTGCTATCGAAGCCGTGCATGAGTTTCATTTCCCACTCCTGTGTGTTACTGGCGTGCTGGCCGGCTACGGCTTGGCCGAGACGGCGGGGCCCTGGTCCACGTCAAACGAAGCCAGAATGCCGCGGATGCGTTCCTGCGCATTGGCAAGGCGATCGCGCTCAGCGAGGCGCTGCGCGTCGGAAAATTCGGCCGCAGATGCAGCTTCGCCCGATTCGCGGCGCAGGCGCTCGAAGATCACTATGGCTTTCAGTTCGTCCGTGGATTGTTCCAGTTGATCGTT
The DNA here is from genome assembly GCA_021323935.1 of Terriglobia bacterium. Taxonomy (GTDB): domain Bacteria; phylum Acidobacteriota; class Terriglobia; order Terriglobales; family Acidobacteriaceae; genus JAFAIN01. The sequence continues at coordinate 5,914 of JAJPJZ010000076.1, forward strand.
CACTACAATGTAGTCGTAATTGCCATAATTTTCAATCTCTTTTGCGGCCATGCGCAGCCGACGCTCAATGACTTCTTCAGCCTGGCCGCCCTCTGACTGGCTGCGATGGCGCAGCCGCCACTCCAGGGTTTCGCGCGAAGGCGGCAGCACGAAGATGCTGACCGCCTCGGGCATGCGCTGCTTCACCTGCAAGGCGCCCTGCACGTCAATATCGAGCAGCAGGTCTTTGCCCTTGGAAGCGGCTTCAGCCAGGAAGCGGCGGGCGGTGCCGTAATAGTTGCCGAACACCTCGGCATGCTCCAGGAACTCGTCGCGCGAAATCATCTTGTGGAATTCAGCCCGCGAGACAAAGAAGTATTCGCGGCCGTTCTGCTCGCTGCCGCGCGGCGTGCGGGTGGTGTAGGAGATGGAAAACTCAAGGTTTGGGACCAGGCGGCGAAGCTCGTTGGTGAGCGTGGTCTTGCCTGATCCTGAAGGCGCCGAGATGATGTAGACGGTTCCGCTCATTCCAGGTTCTGCACCTGTTCGCGGAGTTTCTCAACTTCTGATTTCATCTGCAAGCCAAGCTCGGTGATGCGCATGGCTTCGGCCACCAGGCCTGAGGTCTTGGAGAGCAAGGTGTTGGTTTCGCGGTTCATCTCCTGCAGCAGGAAGTCGAGCTTCTTGCCGATCTCGCCGTCGGAAGAGACCAGTCCGAGGAAGTGGTCCAGGTGCGTATTCATGCGCGCAATCTCTTCCTGGATGTCGGTGCGCTCGGCGGCGATGGCGGCCTCCTGCATGAGGCGGTCCTGGTCGATTTGAGTGGCGAGCAGTTCGCGCAGCCGCGACTGCAGGCGCTCGAAGTTGGCCTTGAGCACGGCGGCGCGGAATTTTTCGATTTCCCCAGTGGCGGAGCGCAGCCGGCCGATGCGGTCGCGCAGTTCGCGTTCGATGCCGCGGCCTTCTTCGGCGCGCATCTCGTTCAGCCGCGCAATGGCTGATTCGAGCGCGGCCAGCACGGGGGCTTCGAGCGTTTCCGCGTCCACCTGGGTTGCGCCTCCCAGCGCGCCGGGAAGGCGGAAGACGGCGTTCAGGTCAGGCTCGCCAGTGATGCCGAATTCGCGCGCGGCGGCCCGAAACGCGCCTACGTAGGCCTCAACCAGCGGACGGTTCATCGCCATTTGCACGCCGTTGGGCTGCTCCAGCGTGAGCGTGACTTCGATGTGGCCGCGCGCCAGGCGCTCTTTGAGCGCGCGCCTGATTTTCATCTCCAGCGAATCGGTGTCAGACGGCAGGCGCAGGTGAAGATCGAGAAAGCGATGGTTCACCGATTTCAGCGAGAGCGTAAATGCGACGGCGGACGCGGCTTCGCGCTGGGTTGCGGCGCCCTTCACCTGCGCAAAGCCGGTCATGGAGCGGACTGGCATCTATCGTCCTTTCATCCCGGGCGGCATGGGAGCAGGCGCGGCAGGTGAAGCGCCGGCGAGGGGAACCGGCACGGCTTCGTCGCTGCCGTTCGCGAGGCGGCCGCTATCGAGATCGACAAACTGCAGCTCGTAGAGGCGGCGATAGGTGCCAAGGCGCGTGAGCAGATCTTCGTGGCTGCCCACGTCAGTGATGGAGCCGCCTTCAAGCACCACGATGCGGTCGGCATGGCGCACGGTGGAGAGGCGATGGGCGATGACGAAGACGGTGCGTCCGGCCATCAGGTTCTGCAGGGCGGCCTGGACCAGGGCTTCGTTTTCAGTGTCGAGCGCGGAGGTGGCTTCATCGAGGATGAGGATGGGCGCATTTTTCAGCAGGGCGCGGGCGATTGCCAGCCGCTGGCGCTCGCCGCCGGAGAGGCGAA
>JAJPJZ010000232.1 GCA_021323935.1 Terriglobia bacterium
AACGCCGCGCCAGGATGACGGCGCCGGAATCACGCGCGGTGACGCCTTCCATGCCGGTGCCCACGATCGGCGCTTCGGCCTTCAACAGCGGCACCGACTGGCGCTGCATGTTCGCGCCCATCAGCGCGCGGTTGGCGTCATCGTGCTCCAGGAACGGCACCAGCGAGGCGGCCACGGAGACCAACTGCTTGGGGCTGACGTCGATGTAGTCAACTTCTTCTTTCGGCACCAGCACGAAGTTGCCGGCCTTGCGCGCGTTCACCAGGTCATTGACGATGCGGCCCTTTTCGTCGAGCTCCACGTTGGCCTGCGCGATCACGTGCCGGTCTTCTTCCCAGGCCGAAAGATAAAAGCTGAACGGCTCCCACTCGATGGGCTTCTTGCGGCGCTCGCGCAGCTCTTCGTTGGCTTTCAGCACTTCGGCCTTCTCGATGGTGTCGCCCACGCGGTAATCGCTGTCGCCGGCGTTGACCACCTGGATGAAGTCCTGCACCTTGGCGCCCTTCACCTTGCGGTAGGGCGACTCGATGAAGCCGTAATCGTTGATGCGGGCGTAGCAGGAAAGCGACGAGATCAGGCCGATGTTCGGGCCTTCCGGCGTCTCAATCGGGCAAATGCGCCCGTAGTGCGTAGGGTGGACGTCGCGCACTTCAAACCCGGCGCGTTCGCGAGACAGGCCGCCCGGCCCAAGCGCCGAGAGACGCCGCTTGTGCGTGATCTCGGAGAGCGGGTTGGTCTGGTCCATGAACTGCGAAAGCTGCGACGACCCAAAGAACTCGCGAATGGCCGCCATCACCGGCTTGGCATTGACCAGGTCATGCGGCATGGCCGTTGACATTTCCTGGTACACCGACATTTTTTCCTTGATGGCGCGCTCCATGCGCACCAGGCCGATGCGGAACTGGTTCTCCATCAGCTCGCCCACCGCGCGCACGCGGCGGTTGCCCAGGTGATCGATATCGTCGACCGTGCCGATGTTCTTGCGCAGCTTCAGCAGGTAGCGGATGGTGGCGTAGAAATCGTCAGGCTCGAGAGTGCGGTTATCGAGCTTGGTGGCGTCGCCGTTTTCGAACAGCTTGATGTTGAACTTCAGCCGGCCCACGCGCGAGAAGTCGTACTTGCGCGGGTCAAAGAACATGCCGTGGAACAGCGAAGTCGCCGTGTCGAGCGTGGGCGGGTCGCCGGGGCGCAGCTTGCGGTAAATCTCAATCAGCGCTTCCTGCGGCGTCTTCACCGAATCGCGGCGCAGGGTCGCGCTGATCACGGTGCCCACGTCGTCACGCTCGGGGAAGAACACGTGCAGCTCGGTGACGCCCGCGTCCAGGATCTTGGCCAGCTTGTCGGCCGTGATCTCAGTGTTGGCCTCGATCATGACCTCGCCCGTCGTGGTGTCAACCACGTCCGCCGCGGTGAACGCGCCTTCAAGGTCGGTGGAATCAATTTCAAGCTCGGAGATGCGCGCCTTCTGAATTTCCTTAAGCGCGGCGTTGGTCACCTTGCGGCCGGAGTGGACAATTTCGTCGCCGCCCTTGCTCTTCACCGCGTGCACCAGCTTCATGCCCACCAGGTTGGTCGGCCGCTCGATGCCGGGCTCAAGCGTCCAGTAAAGCTTCTTGTCGCGCAGCGAAATGCGGTCCACGGTGTAGAAGGTGCGCAGGATTTCTTCGTCGGAACGCAGGCCCAGCGCGCGCAGGAAAATGGTGCCCAGGAACTTGCGCTTGCGGTCGATGCGCACGTAGAGGATGTTCTTCTGGTCGTATTCAAACTCGACCCATGAGCCGCGGTACGGAATGATCTTGCCGAGAAAGTAGGTGCGGTTGTTGGCCGATTCAAAGAACACGCCAGGGGAGCGGTGCAACTGGCTGACAATCACGCGTTCGGTGCCGTTCACGATGAACGTGCCGTTGTCGGTCATCAGCGGAATGTCGCCGAAAAAAACTTCCTGTTCCTTGATGTCGCGGATGGTGCGCGCTTCCGTCTCCGGGTCCTTTTCGTAGATGGTCAGGCGCATCGTGACCTTCAGGGGCGCGCTGTAGGTCATGCCGCGCTCTTCGCACTCCTTCTGGTCGTACTTGAGCTGCAGGCCCACCGGGTCGCCGCATTTGTTGCAGAAATCGGGCGTGTTGGCGTTGTACGTGCCGCAGCGTGTACACAGCACTTCGCCGGCGTGGTAAGGATCGGTGATCACGGTCGAGCCGCAATTGCGGCAGGTGGTGCGCAGGTGGTGCAGCCCTTTCAGGTGGCCGCACTTGCACTCCCAGTTGCCGATGGCGTAGTCCACAAACTCCAACTGCGACACGTTGCGGAAGTCGGAGATGGGGAAGACCGACTGAAACACCGACTGCAGGCCGCCGTCATCGCGCTCGGAGGGCAGCATGTCCATCTGCAGGAAGCGGTCATAGGAGCGCTTCTGCACTTCAATCAGGTTCGGGATCTGGATGGTGGTCGGAATTTTTGAAAAATCAAGGCGATTGCGGAATGCGTATCGATTATTGTTCGGCATCACAACTCCGGAGTCACCGCTGCGCCTGCTCAGCGCGCGATGTACTTTTCCGCTGCTAAGACCGGGATTGCCCCAGTGCGATTTTTTTGACTGCGTGTTTCAGAATCGTGCTACTCTCACGCCATTAACCGGCCGCCGCGCCTCAGGCGCGCCAGCCAGTGCAGCCAGCGTTGGGCTGGCTCAGCCGGGTCGGGACACCGCGAGTGGTCGGCGCCATGTGCGCGCGATTGGTTTGCGATGCGACCTCAAAACAAGGTTGAAACAAAAGATTTCTAGAGACAGCTGAAGGCGCACAGCGGAAGACAAGAATCTTCGCCGGCGCCGTTTCGGCACAAAGCCGATGCCTGAATTGTTGTTTGTTCGCCCGTCGTTATAAAGCCCTGCCGCGAACCTCGTTGCCGCCATGCTGACCTGTACACGGCGCAGAGGAAACCCATCTCTCGATTATACCGCGAAGAGCGGAAACTTACCAGCCCTAAAATTCAACAGCCTGTTACCCCGAGCGGTACTGCCCTTTGGATGACCCGGCAGCCTCGCCCGATTCATCCTCCCGGCCTGGCGCGGTTACCTGCGCTCGCGCGCGAGACCTTTCCGCAAAAACGTGCGCCACCCGCCAAAACGTGCGCGACTTTTGGCTCCTGATTGCCTGCGCGCCCAGCGGCGCGGCAGGATCAAAAGCCAAAAGCCCGCAGCGAAAGCCCCGCCCGCCCAGCCGGGAGAGGTTACTTCACCTCGACTGTTGCGCCGGCATCCGTAAACTTCTTGCGGATATTTTCCGCCTCCTCCTTGGAGACGCCTTCCTTAATGGGCTTGGGCGCGCCATCGACCAGGTCCTTGGCTTCCTTCAAGCCGAGGTTAGTGACTTCGCGCACTGCCTTGATCACGTTGATCTTGTTGGCGCCCACGCCGGTCAGGATGACGCTGAACTCGGTCTTTTCCTCGGCCGGGGCCGCTGCCGCGCCTGCCGCTGCGCCGCCGCCGGCCATCATGACCGGCGCCGCCGCCGCCGCCGAAACCCCAAGGCGCTCTTCCAGCCGCTTCACCAACTGCGCCGCGTCCAGCAGCGACAGCCCTACGATCTGCTCTTCAATTGCCTGAATGTCTGCCATTTCTATTCTCCGTGTTGTCAATTGTGCTTTTCGAACCGTTATCCGCCGGCCGCGTTTCCAGTCCACCGCTGCCAGACAACAGCCATGGAGCCCGCGCCGGTTTGCCGAAGCGGCCAGGTTTCAGCAAGCTGCTGCAACCACGCCTCTCCGCCCGATAACCCAACCCGTTCGCCCCCGCGGCAGCACTGGCCGCAAGAGCTGAAACTCGGAATACCTCGCCCTCAGGCCGAAGCCGCTTCGCCGCCTCCGCCCGCAAACTTGTTTTCCTTGACGCCCTGGTTGATCACCACCGCCAGGTTCCGCCCCAGGGTGTTGACCACCGTCGCCAGCCGCTGCGCCGGAGCATTCATCAGGAACAACAGCTTTGACATAATCTCTTCGCGCGAGGGCATGGTGGCCAGCGCCTCAATCTGCTTGGCCGGCAGCACCTGGCCTTCGAGGACGACTGCCTTGAACGTGACCTCGGGATTGTCCTTGGCGTACTTGCTGAGCGCCTTGGCCAGCGCCACCGGGTCTTGCGAGGTGTAGGCGATTGAGGTCACGCCCTTCAGGCCTTTCAGGGCCTGCTCCACCGGTGTGCCCTTGCCGGCGCGCTCAGCCAGCGTGTTCTTCACCACGCGATAGCGTCCGCCGGCGCCGCGCACGGTTTTGCGCAGCTCTTCGGCCTGCGAAGCTTTCAGCTTGGTAAATGAGGTCAGGATGGCGGTCTGGGCCTTGCCGAACTCGGCGCCCAGCACCTCCGCCTGCTGAATCTTTTTAGCTCTGGTCACTGCCATGATGTATTCGCCTTTTGCTTTCTTACGTTTGCTTTCGCCTTATGCGCGCGCCGCAGCCTCAAGCGCGGTCGTGTCCAGCGGGATGCCGGGACCCATGGTTGAACACAGGTACACGCCTTTCAGGTACTTGCCCTTGGCCGCGGGCGGCTTGGCCTTGATCACGCTGGTGATCAGCAGGGCGGCATTTTCCACCAGCTTGTCAGGCGTGAACGAAATCTTGCCCACCGGCACGTGCACCAGCCCGGTTTTGTCGGTGCGGAACTCGACCTTGCCGGCCTTCACTTCCTGCACCGCTTTGGCCACGTCGAAGGTGACGGTGCCGGTCTTGGGGTTCGGCATGAGGCCGCGCGGCCCCAGCACCTTGCCCAGGCGGCCGACTGACTTCATCATGTCCGGGGTGGCGACCACGGCATCGTAGTCGGTCCAGTTTTCCTTCTGGACGCGCTCCACCATCTCCTCGCCGCCGACGAAGTCGGCACCGGCGCCCTCGGCTTCCTTCACTTTTTCGCCCGAAGCGATGACCAGGACTTTCTTTGACTTGCCCAGGCCATGCGGCAGCACCACCGTGCCGCGCACCATCTGGTCGGCGTGCTTAGGATCCACGCCCAGGCGCAGGGTGATTTCGACAGTCTCGTCGAACTTTGCGTACTTAACTTTTTGCAGCAGAGGCACCGCTTCCTGCAGGGGATAAGGCTTGTTCTCCACCTGCTTGCGCGCCTTCTCGATGTTTTTTCCAGCTTTTGCCATGTTCACTCCGTCTGCCACCGCAGTTCGGCTTGCGCCGAGGCCGTGGTCATTTCGACAATTCAAAAATCCGCGAATTCGCCGCGGGACCGCCAGCCGCTAGCTACGCGACGTCAATCCCCATGCTTCGTGCCGTGCCCTTCACGCTCTTGATTGCAGCCTCAAGCGTGGCGGCGTTCAGGTCAGGCATCTTCTGGCGCGCGATCTCTTCCACCTGCTTCTCGCTGACTTTGCCGACCTTATCTTTGTTGGGCGCGCCTGACCCCTTGGCGATGCCGGCAGCGCGCTTCAGCAGCACCGAGGCCGGCGGCGTCTTGGTGACGAAGGTGAACGAGCGGTCGTTGTAAACCGTGATCACCACCGGGATGATGAGGCCTTCCAGCTCTTTTTGCCCGGTGCGCGCGTTGAACTGCTTGCAGAACTCCATGATGTTAATCTGCGCCTGGCCGAGCGCCGGGCCAACCGGAGGCGCCGGCGTGGCCTTGCCTGCGGCAATCTGCAACTTCACTGATCCTGTAGCTTTTTTTGCCATTTCTCGTTATCCAACCCTTTCCTTCACCGCGCTGTTCGGTGCGGTGGCTCGCAGCCTGGCCGAAAAAATTCCCACTTACGCCACCTTCTCCACCTGCGAGAACGCCAGCTCCACCGGGGTGGAGCGTCCGAAGATGGTGACCATGATCTTCAGGGTCTCGCGGTCTTCGTTTACTTCGTCCACTACGCCGTTGAAGTTGGCAAACGGGCCTTCGGTGATGCGCACCGATTCGTTCTTCTCAAACTTGACGCGCAGCTTGGGCTTGTCCTTGCCGGTTTCCACGCGATACACGATCGAGCGCACTTCATCTTCGGTGAGCGGCGTAGGCTGGTTGCCGGCGCCCAAAAATCCGGTGACGCGGGGCGTGTTCTTGACCACGTGCCACAGGTTCTGCCCGTCGGGTGTGGCCAGGTCCATTTCCATTTCCACCAGTACGTAGCCGGGCAGGAAGGCGCGCTCCACGGTGTATTTCTTGCCGTTGCGGATCTCGGTGACCGGCTCGGTCGGGATGACCACGCGCCCAATGCGGCTTTGCAGCCCGAATGCCTGTACGCGCGTTTCCAGCGATTCCTTCACCTTGCGCTCAAAGCCCGAGTAGCTGTGGATGATGTACCACCGCATGTTCGGGTTCTGCGCCTGCTGCTCGGCCCCGTCGCCGGCCTCAGGCGTAGCGGTGCCGGCTTCCCGCGCCGCTCCCGCTCCTGCGCCGTTGTTGTTGGGTTCGTCTGCCATGTAAGTCACTCGCCTAGTGCTGCGTCAGCTTTCGAATCAGCGCGTCAATGGTGTGCAGCAACCCGAGATCGATGAGCCAGAAAAATGCGCCGAACAGGAACACGGTCACAATCACCACCGCCGTGGTCGATTGCACCTCCTGCAAGTTCGGCGACGTTACTTTCTTCATCTCGCTGCGCACATCGTGGTAAAAGCTCTTGGACTGCGACGGCCACGCCTTCACGCGGTCAAAAAAACCGCCAAAGCGCTCCTCGCCGGGGGCCGTTACTGCCGCTGTTTTTGCCATCTTCAACTTCTTCTCTCGCGGCCTCTCGGCCACGCCGCTTTCACGTTGCTTCTCGTCCATGTTCAATCACTGGCAGGGGCGGAGGGATTCGAACCCCCAAGTCCGGTTTTGGAGACCGGCAGTTTAACCGTTGAGCTTACGCCCCTAAATCGATCACGCCGGGCAATGCCCCTGGAGTTCAGGGGCTGCTTCGCCCGCCCGCCAGGCCTGGGCGCTTGCGCCGTCGCCTGGCAGTTCACTCCGACTACTTGGTCTCTTTATGGTCAGTGTGCTTGCGGCAGCGTTTGCAGAACTTGGAAAACTCCAACCGGTCGGTCGTCGTCTTGCGGTTCTTGGTGGTCGAATAGTTCCGGTTCTTGCAAACGTTGCACTGCAGGGTAACGATCTCTCTTGGCATTTGACTCCGCCTGGGGCCGCGGGCGTACTAGCCTCTGGCCGTGTAATTCACTCAAGCCGACGGCCGGGGCCGGCGGCCGACTTCCTACTGAATGATCTCGCTGATGGTGCCGGCGCCCACGGTGCGTCCGCCTTCGCGGATGG
>JAJPJZ010000193.1 GCA_021323935.1 Terriglobia bacterium
AGGTTCTCAGCTTCCATGGTGCTGGGCACAACGGCAACATCGCGCGGCGCGGCGTTGATGAGCCTGGCGAACTGCTCCACCGCCGAGTTGCGCGCGTTGTGGCCCGGCCCGATGCGCTGGTCGTTTATTTCGCGCTGCTCGAGGAATTCGGCGTAAGCATTGCGGGCTGCCAGGCTGAGCGGATGGGCATAGGCGGCATCGAGGTAAACGCCACGAACACGGAAGTTCGCTCGGTCGGGCAGCGATGAAGAAGCCGGCGCGGGGCGAGCACCGCGCACCACGCCCGGCAGCGAGAGCGCCGGCAGCGAGCAGATTGCCTTCAATAATGAGCGGCGGTCCGCATTCATAGTTGCGCCGGCCGTCAGTGCGCCGGATGCTGCAGGATGGCCGCCAGGGCAGCCGACCGCCTGGCATCGTCGGCTGCGCTGATGTTTGCGGCGTTGAGTTGCGCACCCATGCTGTTCAACTTTGCCAGCTCTTTTGCGCTCATGTGCGATTTTTCAGTTCGATCCATCTGCTTGCGCAGGTCAGCAATCTGCTTCGCGGGCAGCGCCTGGTTGCGCGCAAGCTGATCGAGGTAGGCGCGCGCCACCGTAAGGTTCTGCGGCCAGGTGAACTGCTGCTGGTTCTGCACGTTGAGCTCATCAAAGTGGACCAGGTCGGCAGCGGCAATTTCGTTGGCGGAAAGATACTCAGAGGGCATCAGCTTGAACACGTCAATTCCGCGGGCAATTTCCGATCCGTAAACGTAGCCGTTATACCAATACGCTGACCAGTCTCCGCCGAGCACAAGGTTCTTAGGATCAATGGGACCGCGGTCGAAGTAGGCAATCTCGCGCGGGTGCGCTGCGTCGGTGAAATCGACAACGGAAATCCCGCCCTGGTACCACGCCTGCACTTCAATGTCGCGGCCAGGCACCGGGACGAGCGAACCGTTGTGGGCAACGCAGTTTTCGGTGTCGCTCTGCGCCGCCGGCATTTTGTAGTAGCTGGCGAACTGCAGCTTGCCGTCCTGGATGTGGAAGATGGCATCGGCGCCCCAGTTCAACGGATCTTGCGGCCGGCAGCGCGGCTGCAGGCCTCCACCCCATTCGTCGGTGAACACCACCTTGGTGCCGTCATTCGAGAACGTGGCCGAGTGCCAGTACGAATAATTGCGGTCGTTGACCGCATCGACGCGCACCGGATTCACAGGATCTTTAATGTCCAACAACAGGCCATTGCCCGAGCACGCGCCCGCCGCCAAGCCGATGGCCGAATACACCGTGATGTCGTGGCACTGGTTGCTGGCCACGGCCTGCGCTTCTTCCTTGTCGTGGCTGCCGCCGTTGGTCAGGCTGTTGATGACGCCGGTGCGCGGGTCCATGAACACGCGCGGCGAGGAGACGATTTTGGCCTCCTGCGGCGCGGCCAGCGGCACCTTGATAACGTCGATTCGGAACAGCGCCGTGTTCGGGTCTTTCTCCGGAGCCTCGCCCGAACAGCCCGCCATTTCCTCGCTTTGCCGCACAAATGACGTGCCGGAGACGTAGATGTAGACGTTCTCTTTATCGTTGGGGTCGATGACGAGCGTGTGCGTGTGCGAGCCGCGGCAGGTCTGGACAGCCGCGACCTGCTTTGGGTTCTTCAAGTCAGAGATGTCGAAAATTCGCACGCCGCGAAAGCGCTCAGGACTTGCGGGCGGAATGCGGCGCTCGCGTTCATGGCCGGGCTCAGGCGGCGGAGGCGGCGGAAAGCCTTGCGTGCCGCAATCAATCCTGCCATTGGGCATTTCAACCGACATAAATAGAAGATGGCGATAAACCGAAACGTCACCCTGGCCGCCCGGGCATACCAGCGATGCGGCCAGCGAAATCTTGGCCGGGTTTGAGATGTCGTAAAAATTGACGCCGTAAAAATTGCCCTGGAACAGGTGGTCGCCCTGGAACGCGAGGTCAGAATTGGCGTAGCCGAGTTGCGCCATCATCCGCTCCATGGGCTTGGCGTCGGGCTTGGGCGCGGGCGGCTGAAAGGCGTCAGGCTTTTTCAGGAATGCGATGTGCTGCATGCCCCTGGCGGTTTCGCCCGCGTCGTAGAGGCCGGCCTTCAGGCCCACGCGCGGATCGTTGGTAGTCGAGCCGTTCACGGCGGGCGCTGCGGCTTCAGGCGTGTTTTGCGCGCACATCGGCGCTACTGCGAGGACAATGAGCGTGACGAATGCGGTCAGCTTGGCGGCAATCTTCATTGGTTCTCCTTCAGCAGGCGTTCCATCAGTGTGATTTCCGCGCGCTGGGTGTTATCAACGTCAGTGGCAAAGTCGAACAGGTCAGCGTCCTGCCCTGATCCTGCAGAGTCAAACAAGTCCTTGACCATGGTGAGTGCGCCGCCATGATGCTGGATCATGCCGCGCAGGAAGAGACGGTCAAATTCGTGGCCGCGGGCGGTGCGCAGTGCGTCCATCTGCGAGGGCGTCAGCATGCCGGGCATGGCAGGCATCGCCATGTGCCCGGCGCCTTCCATGTGGAGCATGGGCATGGTTTCAGGCTGGCCGCGCGCGGCGAGCCAGTGGCGCATGAACTTAATTTCATCGGCTTGCGACAGGCTGATGCGCCTGCCCAAATCAAGCAGCGCCTGGTTCTGCGTGCGGGCTGGGATCAGCGCCGTCATCTCCACCGCCTGCTGGTGGTGCATGATCATGCCCTGCATGAAAGCTACGTCGGCAGCGGAATACACCGCGCCGGCAGCCCTGGTCTGGGGAGGAAGCGTTTTGCTGGGCGCACCAGGGGCGCCGGGTTGCACAACCGTTGCCTGCTGCCAGGCCGCAGCCGCCAGCCAGATGGGAAATAAAAGAGCTGCCAACGCTTCACCTTGAGTTGAGCGATGAATGCTGCCTGCGCATAGTATCGCGAGCGGGCGGCTGTAGCAAAGGCCGCGCTCCGCCGCAGCGGGAGCGCGTCAGTACGATTCGGGCGTCACCAGGCCGAGGCTGGCAATCACCGGCACGACCAGCAGAATCGCAAGCGAAGTTGAGATCATGCCGCCCACCACTACGCGGGCCAGCGGCTGCTGCGCCTGCGCGCCGATCCCATGCGAGAGCGCCGCCGGCAGCAATCCTAAACCGGCGGCCAGGCACGCCATCAGCACCGGCCGCATTTCGCCGACCGAAGCGCGCACGATGGAATGCTTAACTCCGCGCTCGTGCGCTTCAGCACGGCGGATGCCGGCCACAAAAACCAGTGATCCTAAAGTCGCCACGCCCAGCACCGAAGCAAAGCCCACCGCCGCCGAAATGCTGAATGGCGTGTGGGTGACGAGCAGCGAGAGCACGCCGCCGGCGGCCCCGAACGGCAATACCGAGATGACCGCCACCGCGTCAGTTATGGAATTGAACGAGATATAAACCAGCGCCAGGATGATGCCGAGCGTGATGGGCAGAATGATGGCCAGCCGGCGTTGCTCCTTGCGCAAGCTGTCATATTCGCCCGCCCATTCGTAATGGTAGCCCTCAGGCAGCCGCACTGCGCGCTGCAGGCGCGCCTGCACATCCTGAATAGTGCCGGCGAGGTCGCGCCCGCGAACGCTGAACTTGATGGGGATATAGCGCCGGCCGTTTTCGCGATACACCATGAACGCGCCTTCGCGAAATCCCACCGTGGCGACCTGCCCCAGCGGAACGCGGCTGCCGTCAGGCGTGGCCAGCAGCGTGTTGCGCATGGCCTCAGGATCCTGGCGAAACTGCTTGCGATAACGCACGACGAAGTCAAAGCGCTGATCGCCTTCCAGGATCTGCGTCACCGCGGCGCCGCCAATCGCCGCCTGCACCGCGGTGTTCACGTCTGACGCCATCAATCCGTAGCGGCCGGCGGCAGCGCGATCAATCGAGACGACCAGGTTCGGCTGCCCGGTTTCGCGAAATACCGCGAGGTCGGCGATTCCCGGAACTTGCGCCATCACGCCCTGGATCTGCGCTGCTACGTCAGCCAGGGTAGCCAGGTCGTCGCCAAACAGCTTCACTGAGTTCTCGCCCTTCACGCCTGACATGGCTTCTTCCACGTTGTCCTGGATGTTCTGCGAGAAGTTAAAATCCACGCCGGGGTAGCGGCTGAGCGACTGGTTCATTTGCGTCACCAGTTCGGTCTTGTCGCGTGCTTCCTTCCATTCGCTTTGCGGCCGCAGGTCAACCAGGAACTCGAGGTTGTTGAAGCTCGCCACGTCGGTGCCGTCATCAGGGCGGCCGACCTGCGAAACCACCTGCGTCACTTCAGGGAAGCTGCGCAGCGTGGCGCGCATCTGGTCGGCAAGCAGCGTGGAATACTCCAGCGAGATATCCTGCGGCAGCGTGGCGCGCACCCACAGGTTGCCTTCTTCCAGCTTGGGCATGAAGCCACCACCGAGAGCAAAGAAGAACGCCAGCGCAATGATGGCGAAGGCAAACGCGGCAAACGCCACCTGCTTGCGTCGCGCCATGCAGCGCAACAACAGCCGCTCGTAATGGTGCTTGAGCCAGTGCACAACCTTGGTTTCGCCGCTGTCGCCTTCGGCCGGCGGGCGGCGAAATGAGGCGATTACCGGCGCAAAGCACAGCGAGAACAGCAGCGCGCCGGTGAGCGCAAAGCCGTAGGTCTCCGACATGGGCGCAAAAATCCGCCCCGGAACTCCCTCCATGGTGAACAGCGGAATAAACGCCACCAGGATCACGAGCGTTGAGAACATCACCGGGCGTGCCGATTCCGCCGTGGCTTCAGCGATCAAATCGAGCTTGGAACTCTCGCTGGTGGCCTCATGCACGCGGCGGTAAACGTTTTCAAGCACGATCACGGCGGCATCAACCAGGATGCCGAAATCAATTGCGCCAATGGAAATAAGGTTGGCGGAACGGCCGGAGACTGACATTACGCCGAAGGCGAACAGCGCCGCGAACGGGATGGTGAGCGCCGTAAGCAGGGAAAGACTCACGTCGCCCAGAAAAACCAGCAGCAGCACCGTGACCAGCGCCAGGCCGGTGAGCACTACGTGGCGAATCGTGCCGGTCGTGACGCCGATCAGCGCGGTGCGGTCGTAAATCGTTTCCAGGCGGGTGCCGCGCGGCAGCAGGCCGTCGTTCAGCGCCGCAACTTTCTCTTTGAGCCCGCGCAGCGCCGGCAAGGATTGCTCGCCGCGCTGCAGCAGCACGATGCCTTCAACAATGTTGCTCTGCTCGTTCCTGCCTACGCGGCCGAGCGGCGGCTGGAAGCCTTCGTGAACGTCGGCAACATCGCGCAGGTAAACCGGCGCGCCATTGCGCTCGGCCACCAGCACTGCGCCCATCTCCTGGACGCCGTGCAGCAGGCCGAGACCGCGCACGTTCACGCTCTGGCTGCCTAGCGTAAGGTAGTTGCCGCCGGCGTTCTGGTTGCTGGCCGCCACGGCCGACATGACCTGCGGCAGCGCCACGTTGTACTGGATCAGCTTGCCGGGATCGATCTCAGCCTGGTACTGCTTTGTGGTGCCGCCGAATGTGGTTACGTCAATGATGCCCGGCACCTGCTTCAGCTCGCGGCGCACAAACCAATCCTGCGTAGCTTTAATGTCGTTCAGGCTGCGGCCCGGGTCAGTGAGCTGATAGCGATAAATTTCGCCCACCGGCGACCACGGCGAAAGTTGCGGCTGCAGGCTTTGCGGCAAGGTGAGCGTCTGCAGCCGGTTCAGCACTTCCTGGCGGTCGGTGAAGTAATCGGAATCGAAATTGAAATACAGCTTAACGTCGCTCAGGCCAAAGATGCTGATTGAGCGCACATACTGGATTCGCGGAATTCCATTGAGCGCCGTCTCCACCGGCACCGTGACCTGCTGTTCCATTTCCTCGGCCGACCACGCCGGGTTTTGTGTAATCACCTCGACCAGCGGCGGCGAAGGATCAGGGTAGGCTTCAATATCGAGCCGCAGGAAGGCCCAGATGCCGGCAATAAGCCAGCCGGCCAGCAGGATGAGCATGATGACGCGATAGCGGAGCAGCCCTCGAACAAAACTGCGCATTACTGCGGCGCTCCCTTCAGCAACTCGGCGCCTTGCGCGGCGACGCGGTCACCGGGCTGCAAGCCGCTCAGCACCTCCACCTGGTCGCCGGCGGTTGCGCCTACCGTCACGTTCTGCTGCTCGGGCTTGTTGTTCTTCTCAACGAACACGGTGGTGCGGTCGCCTTCATGGATGACGGCGTTGGCGGGCACCAGCATCGCCTGCCGGCTGCCGGTATCCACGTGAACCGAACAGAACATTTCAGGCTTGAGCGCGCCCGCTGAATTCGGCAGCACCACGCGCACTTTAAGCGTGCGGGTGGTGGGATCGAGCGCGTCTGAAATCGAGCTGATCTTGCCTGACCACCTGCGGCCCGGATAGGCTGCTACCTCGACGACTACCGGCTTGCCGACGCGCAGCTTGGCAACATCTTTTTCGTACACATCCGCCAGGGCCCAAACACTGGCGAGGTTGGCGATCGTGAGCAGCGGATTTGCCGAATCGAGCGACTTTGAAAATTCACCGGGCGCCGCGCTTACATCGAGCACCGCCCCCGAAATCGGGGCACGCAGCGGGATCGTGTCAGAGCTGGCTTGTGCCGGAACATTGAGCAGCGCGAGCCGTTGCTGCGCGCGCTCCAGCTCGGCTTGCGCGGATTCCGCCGCAGCCTGCGCCTCGAGATAATCCTTTTCGGCGGCGGCGCCATGCTCGTAAAGCGACTTTGCGCGATCGCGTGCGCGCGCCGAACGCTCAGCTTCAATTTTGGCCTTGCCGTAGTCGGCGCGGGCGCTGCCGATGTCCGTGCTCTGCAGCACCGCCAGGGCCTGGCCGCGCTGCACGTGGTCGCCAGGCTTCACGGCCATGCTGATTACGCGTCCGCTTGCGGGCGGATACATTCGCACCACGTTCGTCGGGTCCGGTTCAATCTTGCCCGCCAGCTCAAGGCTCTCCGGAATCAAGCGGCGCTCAACCGTGACGTATTGCACCGGCGCGTCAGCCGCGGCTTTCACTGCAGGCGCGGGCGCGGCCTCGCGCGGGCGCTGCTCGCCACAGCCGAACAGCAGCGCGGCGGCAAGCGAACTCAACAGCGCGCGGCGGAAAGCGCAATCATGCGTCGGTGGCAATTGGAGTCTCCCTGGCTTTGGCCCTCGAAGCGGCCAGTCATTCAGGCCGGCGGCACGTTATGCCATCGGCCATTGGTCAACACTGATCAGTTAAATGGAAAGTGCGGGAGGAGCGCGGGAAGGAAGTTGCGCCGGCGCGGCAACCGATTCGCCTTCGAAGTTTGGCGACCATGCGCCGCACTCGATCGCAGCCGGCGCACGCCGCGAGCGGCTGGAGCGCAGCGCCTGCTGGTTCTCGCTGTCGCAGTTCAACGAAGCAAGCTGATCGTGGGCGGAAAAGCCGGGCGCCTGCGCTTCATGGTCGGCGGGTTCTCGGCCCGAACCGCGCTCGCGAATTGACGCCGGGCGAAAGCTCCCATGCCCATCGTTCAGCCACACCAAAATTCTGCGATGCGTGAGCGGCTCTTCGACGATCAGGTCGGCCGCGCCATCCTGGTTGACGTCTTCACTCGTGAGCGCCAGGACCGTTTCGTTGCTCTCAAACGTCAGCTCCTGGTTGGTGCCGGCGGTCAGGTGAATTCGAATTGCGAAAGTGCGGTTGCGGATGTGAGCGCCATTGATCAGGATGGCTGCGTCAGGCTGATGGTCGTTATCAAAATCGGCGGCGGCCAGGCTGCGTTGCGCAACCAGGCCGGCAAGCCCGCGATTGCTGCCGAACGAGAGTTCGACCGATTCGGCCAGCGCGCCGCGCAATCCATCCTGCGCGAGGCCGCGCCCGGCGCACACCAGCCACGCCATAATCGCCACCAGCGTCTTGGCTTGCCGCGTCATTTTTCCCGAATGTTAGCACACGCGGCCGGGGCGAAAACTCCTGCCCTGGGAAGGTCAAAGCCCCTGCATGGGCGGTTGAACCGCAAAGATGAGAGGAGCCGAACCATGCTGTGGAAATGGAAATCGGAGGCCGTCGTTTGGCTGCTCATGCCGACGACGAGGTCGTCTAGGGTGGGTGTTGGGGTTTTGCGGGAGAAAGCACTGAGGCGGCGGAGTGGCGGAAAGCTGCGGTATAATGCCTGTGAATCTCTCCTGGTCTAATCTTTGTGCCGCAAGGTCGTTCCTCCGCCCACGAGGTTCTCAGGAGTTCAACAGACTGAAGGAGTTCAACAGAAACAGATGAAGAGCATGTATTCCCGATTGGCCTTAGCCGTGGCTGTCGCCGTATCGTTCGCGGCTTTTGCGCAGGACGGCGCCGCGGCATCCAAACCTGCCACCGCCGGGTCCGACACACCCGCCACCATGCCCGCGCCCACCAAGGTCGGGATCATCGACATTCAAGGCGCGATCCAGGCGTGCAACGAAGGGCAGCGCGACATTGAAGCGCTGAACAAGAAATACGAGCCCAAGCAGCAGGAGCTGGCCAAGATCAACACCGACATCCAGAGCCTGCAGACGCAACTGAAGACGCAGGGCGAAAAGATGAACGACGACGCTCGCGCGCAGCTCACCAAGCAGATTGACCAGAAGCAGCGTTCGCTGCAGCAGGGCGCAGAGAGCGCGCAGGCCGACTACCAGGCGGAGGCCAACGAGATTGGCACGCGGATTGGCAAGAAGATGATGGCGGTGCTGGACAAATACGCCAAGGAGAACGGCTACATCGTGATCCTGAACGTTTCAGACCAGCAGACCCCGGTGCTGTGGGCGAACCCGCAGGCGGCGGATGTGACGCCGAAGATCATTGAGCTTTACAACAAGGAATCGGGCGTTGCGGCCCCGGCGACACCGGCACCGCGTCCGGCGGCAGGCCCAGGCACGACGGCACGGCCGGCGACGAGCACGCGGCCTCCGGCGACGGCGCCGACCAAGCCTCCGCAACGGTAACGCTCGGCATTTCGCTTTCGAAGCAACGGCCTTCCTTCAGGGAAGGCCGTTTTGTTTTGCGCAATTTTCCTGTTGACAGCGGCGGCGGGCGGGCACATGGTTTGTCGCACGTCTCGCGACGCACCTCCCGGTTTGCGCACAGGTAAGTGGCTGTTGCTCCCACTTGAACCGGCACAAGGAGTGGTTCTATGCCTCAAAATGCCGCAATCGAGCAGTTCCGCCATGCGCTGCGCGGGCAGTTGCTTTCCCCGGGTGACGCTCAATATGACGCAGTGCGCAAAGTTCCGAACGCGATGATTGACCGCCGGCCGGGGATGATTGCGCGCTGTGCGGGCGCGGCCGATGTGGTGACGTGCGTGCGCTTTGCGCGCGAACACGACCTGCTGGTGGCGGTTCGCGGCGGCGGGCACAGCGTGGCGGGCAAATCGGTTTGCGATGGCGGGCTGATGATTGACCTTTCAACCATGAAGGGCATTCGCGTGGACCCGGTGCGCAAAACCGCGCGCGCCGAAACCGGATTGAAGCTCGGCGAGTTCGATCGTGAAACCCAGGCCTTCGGGCTGGCGACGACATTGGGCACGGTTTCAGCTACCGGCATTTCGGGGCTGACACTGGGCGCGGGCTTTGGGCACCTGATGGCAAAGTTCGGGCTGGCGCTGGACAACGTGATCTCGGTGGATTTGGTCACGGCGGATGGCCGCCTGCTCAGCGCCAGCCCTGCGGAGAATGAGGATTTGTTCTGGGGCGTGCGGGGCAGCAGCGGAAACCTGGGAATCGTGACGTCCATTGAGTATCGGCTGCATGAAGTGGGGCCGGTGCTTGGGGGCGGCGTTTTTTATCCCATCAGCCAGACGCGCGAGGTGCTGCGGTTTTTCAGGGAATATGCGGAAACCTGCCCGGACGAACTTGTGATCCAGGCGGGCGGATTGACGCTGCCGGAGGCAGGGCGGGTGATTGCGCTGGCGGCGTGCTACTGCGGCGATTTGAGCGAGGGCGAGCGCGTGCTGAAGCCGATGCGGCAATTCGGAAAGCCGCTGGCCGATATTTTCGCGCCGATTCCGTACGTGCAGATGCAGAGCCTTTTCGATCCATTCTTTCCGCCGGGCCGGCTGACGTATGCAAAATCAAATTTTGTTCAGACGCTGAGCGACGAAGCCATAGACGTGATGGCGGAGCTTGCGCCGAGCTGCCCGTCGCCGCACACGTTTGCGCCCGCGATGGAGCACTGGCACGGCGCGGCGACGCGGGTGAAGCCGAGCGAGACGGCGTTTCCGCACCGCAATTACAAGTTCAACTTCATGGTGTGGTCGAACTGGGAGCAGGCGTCGGAGTCAGAGAAGAACATTCAGTGGACGCGCGAATACATGCAGGCGATGCGGCCGTTCCTCTCGGCCGGATCGTACGTGAATTATGTGTCCGATGAAGGAGAAGCGGTGGCGCGCGCGGCCTACGGGCCGAATTACGACCGGCTGGTCGGGTTGAAGAACAAGTACGATCCTACGAATTTTTTCCGCATGAACCACAACATCAGGCCGACGGTGAGCGCGGCCACGGCGGGCGCAGCGTAATTGCGCTACTGCACCGGCGCAGCTTCAATCAGCTTTTGCAGGCCGGGGGCGACGGCGAGGACGACTTCGGCCTGGGGCTGCGAAGCGGATTTGGCGAGCTGATCGAGTTGCTGCGCCTTCCATGCCGCGTCAAGCGGGCGGTGCGTCGCCAAGGCATTCAGCGCGGCCGCGGCAGCTTCGGCCATTTGCGCAAGCGCCAGGGCGACGGCATTGGCTTCAGCGCCCATGGTGGAGTATTCGGCGGCAGGCTGGAGGTTGTGAGGCAGCTCGCGCCAGGCGGCGAGGCGCTGCTGAATTTCGCGAGCGTTGGCGTCGCCGGCGAGGTCAAGGCTGGCGTTGGCCGGGGCTGAAAGCAGGGCTGCGACGCGCAGGTTGAAGTCGCGTGCGGCAAAGCTTTCAGGGCGGGCAGCATCGACCAGGCGATTGAGCGGCCAGCGCTGATTGTCACTGCGTTTGCGGTTGTAGCCTTTGACCGGCTCGACGGCATCGGCCAGCAGGCGCATGGGGCCGGCGGCTTGCGGGCCGGCAATGCGCTCGAGCATGGGCTGGTAGTTGGCCATGTGCTTGAGGCCGAGCGCCTCGAGGCGGCGGCTCTCAATGGCCAGGCGCTCATACATGGAATCGAGGCTGGTGACGGAGGCAGGCGACCACAGGCGCTCTGCGATGGCGGCGTTGCGCGGCCATATGCGCGAATCCACGGTCTCTTCTGAAATCCATTCTGCCCACATGCAGCTTTCGCCGCCAACGATGCGCGCCTGCTGTTCAGGCGTGAGGTTCGCGGCGCCATCGGCCAGCGGATCGATGAGGTAGTGCTTATCGGCGTGCTCGCCGAGGTCGAGGTAATAGCCGAATGAAAGCAGGCCGCGATAGCCGCTGCGGGCGGCTTCGGCCAGCGACTGCTGCCCGCGCCAGGATTGCACGACCACATCCCTGGGCAGGTCAGGGTGCAGGATTTCGTCCCAGCCGACCATGATTTTGTGGTGCTTGCGCACGATTTTCTGCAGGCGCTGGTTGAAGTAGGCCTGCAGCGCGGCAGGGTCGCGCAGGCTGTGGCGGCGCATGAAGACCTGAACGTGCTCGCTGTCGCGCCACTGCCGGCCGTTCACTTCATCGCCGCCGATGTGGAAGTCGGCGTCGGGAAACAGCGCCGCCATTTCGCCGATGAACGTATCGAGGAACTTGTAGGTGCTGTCGCGCGTCGGGTCCATGGCCGGATCGAAGACGCCCCAACGGCGCTCAATCTGGTAAGGACCGGGGGCGCTGGCGAGCTGCGGGTAGCCGACGAACCAGGAGGTGGCGTGGCCAGGCATGTCAAATTCGGGAATCACGCGGATGCCGCGGTCGCGGGCGTAGTCGATGACCTGGCGAATTTCGGCCTGGGTGTAGTAAAGACCGTCGGAGCCCATGCCCTGCAGGCGGGGGAATTTTTTGCTTTCCACGCGAAAGCCCTGATACTCGGAGAGGTGCCAGTGCAGCACGTTCATCTTCACGGCGGCCATGCCGTCGAGCGTGCGCAACACGACGTCAAGCGGCATCCAGTGGCGGCAAACGTCGAGCAAGAGGCCCCGCCAGGGGAAGCGAGGCTTATCGTCGATGGCGACGGCGGGCAGAGCGAAGCCCTCGGGGGTCGAAGTGACGAGTTGGAGAAAGGTTTCAAGCCCGTGCAGGGTGCCGAGCGGAGTCGCCGCTTCAAGGCGCGCGCCTTCAGGCGTGACGGCGAGACGATAGGATTCGTCTTCACCGAGCTGCTGGATTTTCTGGCCGGCGCGGGCGGTGTGGATGACCAGCGCGGGCTTTTGCTGGTTGCGCGTTCCGTAGATGAGCGCAACGCCGGTTTGCGCCGCAAGGCGGGCGTAGAGGCGCTGCACCGCCCGCTCCAGGCGGGGTTCGGTGTAGCCGGTGAGCGAGGCTGAAAACGCTTCGGTCACGGGTAATTGGCCGGCGCGGACCGAGATGCGCTCCGGCTGCGGCATCAGTTGTGGAACCAGCGGCGAGGGCGTGGTTTGGGCCATAGAAGTCAGCGACAAAAAAGCCAGTCCGAAGACGAACGGCAGGAGGGCAAGGGCGAAGGAAGAAGTCCAGATGAGCCAGGGTACGCGGCCGGCGGCCGGGCGAGTTGGGCGGTCGATGGCGAGCCGGGAGGCCAGCGCGCGCAGGCAACAAAATTGGTTGCGGATTGTGCCGGTCAGGCGCAGGGTCATGGGGTCGGCTCCAAGGGGCTGATTGTACAGGCGCGGGGAGAACCGGCGGCGTTCGGGGGCCGTATTGGGGTGTAAGAAAGCCGGAAATGGAGCGTCATGATGGCAGGCAGTAATAAGGAGCCGGAGGCGGCGATGGCCTCAGCCACTAACATTCTCGCGGGGCGAGCAGGCTTAGCCAGGGCAACGGCGGCGCCGGCGGCGCACACTATGGATCTTGCCGAGCTGTATCGCGCACACCACAGCCTGGTGTTGAAGGCGGCGTATCGCATTACCGGCAGCATGAGCGATGCGGAAGACGTGCTGCAGACGGTATTCCTGCGGCTGGCGGGCCGTGACTTTGCCAAGGCCGCGGTCAGCAACATTCAAGGCTACCTGCATCGGGCAGCGGTCAACGCCGCGCTTGACGTGGTGCGGGCTCGCCAAGAAGGGCGCCAGCAGGCGCTTGACGCGACCTTCGAACTGCCGGCCGCGGGCGCGCACGGCTCGCCGGAGCGGCAGCGCGCTTCCGGCGAAGTTCGCACCTGGCTGCAGCAGGCGCTTGGGCGGGTGAGCCCGCGCGCGGCTGAGGCGTTCGCGCTCCGCTACCTGGAAGAAATCGACAATCAGGAAATCGCCAAGCTGATGGGAATGTCGGAATCGGCGGTGGGCGTGATGCTGCATCGCACCCGCACGCAACTGCAAAAAGATTACGAACAGAAGGTTGGCCGGCAAACCCGCCGTGGAGAAGCACAATGACGCCTGAAGAGAAGATCATGAATTTTGATGAGGCGATTGCCGCGGTTCGCGGCCAGGAGCCTGGCGAGCAGCAACTGCAGGCTGCGGCGGCGCGGGCGTGGGAGCGCATTCAGCAAGCTTATGCCGACCCGCAGTTTGCGGCAGCGGCTGAGGCAATCCGCAGTTGCGAGCAGTTCCGCGAGCTGCTGGCGGAGCGCGATGCGGGCGTCATTTCGCCCGGGCACAAGCTGCTGCTGGAAGATCACCTGCGGGAGTGCGGCGCGTGCCGGCGCTACTCCAAGGGCTTGAGCGAAAGCGATGCGGAAGCTCGGCAGTGGACGCCGGCCTACCAGGCTGCGCGCGCCAACCTGAACTGGGGCAGGCTTGGGGCGTACGCGGCGCTGTTGATTGCGGCTGCCATCGGCGGCTTCGCCGTGAACTACTACTTTCTTGCTCCCCTGCCGGGGGCGCAGGCGCAGGTTGAAAGCGTGCAGGGCAGCCTGTACGCGGTTTCGACGAATGGCGATCGAGCGGTCGCCAATGGAGCTGAACTGCAGGAAGGCGAACTCCTGCGCACCAGCGCCGGCTCGCGCGCGATGGTGCGGCTGGCGGATGGCTCGCGGGTTGAGATGAATGAGCGTGCCGAGTTCCGCGTGGCGGCCAACCGGCGCAACACCACCATCCGGCTGCAGCGCGGCAGCGTGATTGTGCAGGCGGCGCATCGCTCGTATGGCCATCTTTACGTCACCACGCCTGATTGCCGCGTGGCCGTGACCGGAACGGTGTTTTCCGTAAACAGCGGGCTGAAGGGCTCGCGCGTCGCGGTGATTGAAGGCAACGTGAACGTCGGCTACGGCGGCCACGCCAGCATGCTCCACGCCGGCGATGAAGCCACTACGTCTTCCGAGCTGGGCCAGGTGCCCATCCAGCAGGAAATTTCATGGAGCGGAGATCGCGAACACTACCTGGCGCTGCTGGCCGAGCTGACCACGCTGCGGCAGAAGCTGGAGCAGATTCCGCTGCCCGCTCCGGGGCATGAAAGCGCGCTGCTGGAGCATGTGCCGCTGAACACCAGGGTTTACATCAGCATTCCCAACCTGGGTGAAGCGCTGGCCGAAGCCAACCAGGTGTTCCAGGCGCAACTGCAGCAGAGCCCGGTTCTGCAGCAGTGGTGGGCAAAGATCGAGACGCAGGAGCACGGGCCGAAGCCGGGGGAAATCATCGAGAAAGTCCGGCAGTTCAGCCAGTACCTGGGCGATGAAATCGTCTTTGCCGTGGCCCGGCAGCCGAACGGCGAAGCCGGCGGAGTGGCACTGGCGCAAGTGGCCAAGCCCGGCCTCGCAGACTTCCTGCGGCAGCAGGCGCCGGACGCGGCAACGGCTGTGTATGACGAGCAATCGCTTTCCAAGGCGCCGGCAAGGCGCGACGGGCCGGTTTTCCTGGTGCGCAATGACCTGGTGGTGGTGGCAACTGACCTGGCTGCCTTGCGGGCGATGGACCAGCAGTTGAATGCCGGCCCCAGCGGCTTTGGCCAATCCGCCTTCGCGCAGCGCATCAAGAGCGCATACCAGCGGGGCGCGGGAATGCTGTTTGCCGCAGACTTGAAGAGCATCGTCAACGGTGACTTCAGCGGGCACACGGCACGGGCGGCGAGTGACTCGTTCGACCGCAGTGGCCTGCGCGACGTGGACTACCTGATCGTCGAACGGCGCGACTTCAGCGGGCCGGTTGCCGATAACACCGCCACGCTGGCGTTCACCGGCGAACGGCGTGGAGTGGCTTCGTGGCTGGCCGCGCCTGCGCCCATCGGGTCGCTGGATTTCATTTCCAGCCAGGCCTCGGCGGCGATGGCGATGCTGGTGAAGAGCCCGGCGCAAATGCTGAACGATGTGCTGGCGGCGCAGCAGGAGCGCGGCGAAAACCCGCCCCAGGTGGTCAACGACCTGGCAGCGGCGTTCGGCGGCGATTACGCGCTGGCGCTCGATGGGCCGGTGCTTCCGCAGCCGGCGTGGCGCTTCGTGGCTGAGGTGAATGATCCGCAGCGCGCGCAGTATGCCATTGAGCAGGTCCTGCAGGAGGCAGCGCGGCAGCAGGGCAAGGGCCCCGCGCCAACCTTGCAGAGCTCGGTGGAGAGCGGCCGGACGTTTTACACCATCAAGGCCCACGGGCAGGAATTCGACTATACGTATGCCGAGGGCTACCTGGTCGCAGCGCCTTCAATTGCGCTGGTGATGAAGTCGCTACAGGTGCACCAGAGCGGGGATTCGCTGGCGCGCTCGGCAGGGTTGCGCGCGCTGCTGCCGCAGGGAGCGCGGCTGGATTATTCAGCGGTGGCGTACCAGAACCTTGCGCCGGTCATTCAGCCGCTGGCCGGACACGTGAGCGGCACCGAGCTGCAGAGCCTTGAGACGATTGCGGCCGGCTCAAAGCCGAGCGCGGTGGTGGCTTACGGCGATCCTGACCGGATTGAGGTCGAGACCACGAGCAAGTTCTTCGGGCTTGACTTGAATACGCTCGCTTTGGGCGCACTGCTGGGAAATAATCCGTTGACAGGCAGGCCGGCGGGAACTTCGCGTTGAACTCATTCGTAACAGCAACAGGATCGGCAGCCTGAGGCCCTGAGTTCCGGGCCAAAGGCTGCCTTCCGGTTCCGCTGTGAGCTTGCGGCAACGGAATCAGAGCTTTTATCGATGGGCGAAGCGACTCTACAACTCGAAGCACTCACGGTTGACCTGGGTTCGCGGCGCATTCTGGATGCGCTCAACGGCACGATGAAGGGGCGCGCCATTGGGCTGCTCGGTCCTAACGGCTCGGGAAAGAGCACGCTCATTAATACGCTGCTCGGCTTTTATAAGTCGCGCAGAGGCTCGGCGCGGGTGCTGGGCTGCGACATTAACCGCGACCGCGAACGCATTCGCGGGCTGGTGGGCTACATGCCTGAGAATGATGCGTTCATTTCGGGCATGAGCGGCGTGCATTTTGTGCGCTACATGGCCGAGATCTCGGGCCTGCCGGCGGGGGCAGCGCTGGAGCGCGCGCATGAGGCGTTTTACTACGTTGGCCTCGGCGAGGTGCGGTATCGCAAGGTCGGCGAATATTCGCTGGGCATGAAGCAGTTGGCCAAGCTGGCGCAGGCGCTGGTGCATGGGCCGCAGATGTTAATCCTGGATGAGCCTACCAACGGGCTTGACCCGCCGGCGCGGCAGCGCATGATTCACCTGATCCAGGAAGTGAAGCGCACCACGGAGATGCGCCTGCTGCTCTCCTCGCACCTGTTGCGCGACGTGGAAGAAACCTGCGACGAAGTGCTGATCCTGAAGCAGGGCCGGGTTGCGGGTATCTGCGACCTGGAAGCTGAGCGGCGCGCCAACCGCAAGTTCCTTGACCTGGAGACGGTCGGGGCCGATGAGTCATTCACGCATCGCATTGCCGCGTTGGGCTGTGAATGCGCGGTGCTGAACGGCGGGCGCATGAAGCTGGTGATGCCCGACTCGGTTGAGATTCGCGAAATCTACCGCATCGCTGCGGAAAAATCGGTGCAGATCCGCAAGCTGAACTACCGGCGCGATTCGCTGGAAGATATTTTCCTGAAAGCGATGCACGAAAACGGGGCTCAGCCCAATGCCGCGCCGGCGGCGGCTGCGGCACGGGAGGTCGCGCATGGCAGTCTATAAGCGGTCGTATGCAGCCTACGGCGGCGGCCATACCCCGGTGGCGCGGCGTTTCCTGGTGCCGGCGCGGTTTGGCTGGTCGCAGGTGTTTGCATCGCGAGTATTCACGGCGTCATACCTGGTGGTGGGAGTGGTTCCGTTGCTGGTGGGCGCGCTGCTCATCTACATCACCGACACGCCGGCGGTGCAGGCGCTGATCCAGGCGCGCGGCCTGCTCGAAATCAACCGCATGTGGTTCCTGAACTGGCTGCAGGTGCAGGGCTGGTTCAGCTTGCTGCTGGCGGCGTGGGTGGGGCCGACGCTGGTTTCGCCTGATCTGACCAACGGCGCGCTGCCGCTGTTTTTGAGCCGGCCGCTTTCGCGCACGCAATACGTCGTGGGCAAGTCGCTGGTGCTGGCCGGGCTGATTTCGCTGATCAGTTGGGTGCCGGCGCTGGTGCTGTTCGGCATTCAGGCATCGCTCGGGCCGGAAGGCTGGGCGGCGGCAAACGTCTCCCTCATTCCGGCGATCGTCGCTTCGTCGCTGCTGTGGATGGCATTTCTGTGTGCGCTGTCGCTGGCGCTTTCGGCCTGGGTACGCTGGCGGGTAGTGGCCACGGGGCTTACGTTTGCGGTGTTCTTTTTGCCGGCGGGCTTCGGCACCGCTGCCAACCTGGTTCTGCGCACAAGCTGGGGAAACCTGCTCAACCTGTGGTGGATGATGGTGGTGGTTTGGCACCACCTGTTTGGCCTGGCTGACCGGCTGCGGAACCTGCCCGCGGGGCGATCGAGCGAGCCAATGCCGCTTTCAGCCGCCATCCTGACGCTGTGCACAGCTACCGGTTTTTGCCTGCTGCTGCTGAATAAGCGCTTGCGCGCAAAAGAGGTGGTGCGCGGATGAGCGACCGCATCAGATTCGAAAACGTAAGCAAGTTCTACGGCGAAGTGCTGGGCGTGAACGGCGTTTCGCTGAGCATTGGCCCGGGCATCACCAGCCTGGTAGGCCCGAACGGCTCAGGCAAGACCACGCTGATGAACCTGATGACTGGCCTGCTGCGCCCCACGCAGGGTCGGGTGGAAGTGCTGGGCATCGCTCCGAGTGACGCGGAGCGCCTGTTTCGCATTGTGGGCTACTGCGCGCAGTGGGATTCGTTTCCCAAGGGCGTCACTGGCTACCAGTTCATTCGCGATTACCTTTCGCTGCACGGCTTCAAAGGCGAGGGAGCGCACAAGCTGGCCTGGGCGGCCCTGGAGCGCGTGGACCTGACCGCGGCAGGCGACCGCAAGGTCGCAGGCTACAGCAAAGGCATGCGGCAGCGGGTTCGGCTGGCGCAGGCGCTGGCGCACCGGCCGAGCGTGCTGGTGCTGGATGAGCCGCTGAACGGGCTTGATCCCATGGCGCGCGCCGAGACCATTGACCTGTTCGAGTCGCTGGGGCGGCAGGGAATGTACGTGATTATTTCGAGCCACATTCTCGAAGAAGTCGATCGCATTTCCGATTCGGTTGTGCTGATGGCGAGCGGGTATGTGGTGGCCGAGGGCAACATTCCGCAGGTACGGCAGGAAGTGAAGGACCATCCGGTGCAGGTGCTGGTGCGCTGCTCCAGCCCGAGCCTGCTGGCTTCGCGTGTTTTCATCCAGGACCACGTAGTAGAAGCCAAGATCAGCAACGACGGCCGCGGGCTGCTGGTGCGCACGCGCGATGCCGAGGAGTTTTACAAGATGTTGAACCATGTTGCTGCCGATGGGGTGGTCGATATCGAGACGGTCGCGCCGGCCGACGAAGACGTGAATTCCATTTACCAGTACCTGATCGGCTCGAGCGGCGATGGAGGCGCCCAATGAGCAGCCTGCTTCAGCAGCCGTGGACCACGTGGCTCTCGCAAATCGCGGCAATCCTGCGCATGGACCTGCGCAAGAGCTTTTTCGCCCGGCGCGGCGCGCTGGTGTACCTGCTGGCGCTGGCGCCGGCGCTGCTCATCGTGCTGCATGCGATGGTTGACCACCATTCCGGCATGGATCCGGCCTCGCACGTCGGCGAGGATACGCAGATCATGGCGGTGATCGTGCAGGTGTACTACATTCGCTTCGCCGTGTTCTTCGGCTGCATGGGCATCTTTACGTGGCTGCTGCGCGGTGAAATTGTGGAGAAGACCCTGCACTACTACCTGCTGACGCCAATTCGGCGCGAAGTGCTGGCGGCGGGCAAGTTTTTTTCAGGCGCAATTGCCGCCTCGGCGATCTTCGGCGGCGGCATCGTGCTGAGCTTCGCGCTCATGTATGGCCACATTGGCGCGGCCGGCAGGGCTTACGTATTCGACGGCGCGGGCCTGTCGCAGCTTGGCGCCTACCTGCTCGCCACCGTGATGGCTTGCGTGGGATACGGCTCGGTGTTCTTCGCGCTGAGCCTGGTGTTTAAAAATCCCATTGTTCCGGCGGCGCTGCTGATGGGCTGGGAAACCATCAGCGGGATTTTGCCTTCGCTGCTGCAGAAGCTGACGATCACGTATTACCTGAAGCAGCTTACGCCGCTGGACACGCCGTCCACGGGACTGATGGCGCTGTTTACGGTGGTGGCGCAGCCGCTGCCGAAGGCGGTGGCAGTGCTCGGGCTGCTGCTGCTCAGCGCGGTGGTGGTGGCGTGTGCCGGTTTAGGGATGCGCCGCATGCAGATCAGCTACTCGGTCGATTGATTCTGCCGCGCCGGCTGACTACAAAAGAGCTGTGGCAAGCTCGCAATCGCTCTCGTCCTCACAAAAGACGCAACGCGCAACCGCATTACTGCTGGCGGCGCTGGTGGCATCAGTGGCCGCGCTTGCGCTGTTTGGATGGCTGGCGACGGAAGTGGCCCGAGGCGCAACCTTAAGGCTCGACATTGAAGTGCGCGCGGCGGTGCATTCGCTGGCCTCGCCGCAGTTGACGGCGGTGTTGCTGGTCGTCACTACGCTGGGATCGGGAATTTTCCTGGCTGCGGCCACCTGCCTGGCGTTCGTAACGTTCCTGAGCCTCAACTGGCACCGCGCCGCCATCTGGCTGCTGATTGCGATGGTGGGCGCGGCCGTGCTGGATGCCGCGATGAAGCACTCATTCCATCGTCCGCGGCCGGCGCCGTTCTTTAATTACCCGCTGCCCGCCAGCGAGAGCTTTCCGAGCGGCCATGCGCTGGCGTCGCTGTGTTTTTACGGCGTGATTGCGGCGCTGTGCTCCGCCCGCCTGCGTGCGCCGGGGTTGCGCGCCAGCATCTGGCTGGTGGCGATCGGGCTGATCGCGGCAATTGGCTTTTCGCGCATTTACTTTGGAGTGCACTACTTCAGCGACGTCATGGGTGGATACCTCGCAAGCGCCGTCTGGGTGGGGGCGCTGGCCGGGATTGAGTCTTTCTATTTCTCGAAAAAAGGACGGCGAGCGTAAACCCCGCCGGCGCGATTCCGTCCAATGTTGCGTCGGGCAGGTTGGACGCGCCAATTCCTGCCGGCAATCAGGGGTTTGACATCAGCATGAGCGGGGCCGACGCAGCAGTGATCCACCTTCGCAAGCCACCCGGCGGAAGCGCGGAGGTCATGGAGCAGAGTGCCGGCCGGTCCGCGTTGAGCGAGTTTGATGAGCTGCTGCGAGCCAACCGCATACGCGTGTTTCGCCTGCTGGCGGGGATGGTTGGCGACCGCGATGCGGCTGAAGACCTTACCCAGGAATGCCTGTTGCGCGCGCACCAGGCGAGCAGCGGTTTTCGCCGCGAGGCGGCATTCACCACCTGGCTGGTGCGCATCGCCATCAACCTGGCCACGGACTACCAGCGCAATCGCCGCCTGCAATTTTGGCGAATGCTGGTGCGCCCGCAGCCTGACGCCGCCGGCGAGCTGATCGAGAGCTTCAGCGATGGGCGGGCAACGGCTGAGCGCAGCGCAATTGCGCGGCAGCAGGTGGAGCGGGTGTGGGAGGCGGCGCGGCGGCTTTCGGCGCAACAGCGCGCCATATTTTTACTGCGCTTCGTCGAAGAAATGGAAATCAGCGAAATCGCGGCCGCCACCGACCTGGCGGAAGGCACGGTGAAAGTGCATCTTTCACGCGCGGTGCGCGCGGTCCGCAAAGCGCTGCAGAAAAGTTGATGGAACCACTATGACGGCGAACTCACATTTGAGCGACAACGAAATGGCCGAGCTGATCGCGGGCAACGCATCGCAGACCATGCTGGCCCACCTGCAGATATGCGATGACTGCAGCCTCGAAGCCCGCGACCTGCGCGAGGCGGTGCTCGCGCTGCGCGAATCGCTGAGTGCAATTGCGGCGCGGCCGCGGACGAAAGCGCAGCAGGCGTCGCCGGGCTGGGGATTGCGCGCGGCGGCGGCAGCCATGGCGGTGCTGCTGCTGGTAAGCGGCGGGCTGGTGCTCGATCGCAAATCAGGTGGCGTGATGGAGCGGCCGGCGGGCGTTGAGATGAGCGAGGCGGAGCTGCTGAACCAGGTGCAGGTTGAGCTGAGCAGCGATGTTCCGGCAGCCCTTGAGCCGGCGGCGTACTTGACGCAAGAGCGGCAACAGATCCTGAACTCAGGCAAAAACAATCGGAGGTAGAGAATGAAGAAAGCAGTAATCACGATGCTGGTGCTGGTAGCTGCGGCGCTCGCCGCGCAGGAGAACCAGCAGGGCAACAACGAGAATCATCCAAGGCCGGGCATGATGATGAAGGTGCCGGAAAGCGGCTTCCGCATGCCGCCGGGGCCGTGGTGGAAGGATTCAGAGGTGGTGCAGAAGATCAACCTGCGCGACGATCAGGCGCAGCAGATCGAAGCCATCTTCCAAAAAAATCGCGACAAGCTCGAACTCTCCGGCCGCGCCGTTTACCAGGCTGAGCAGGCCCTGAAGCCGCTGATTGATAGCGACCAGGTGAACGATCCGCAGGTCAGCGCGCAGATCAACAACCAGCTCAAGGCCGTGGTGCAGGCGCGCACCGACCTG
Source organism: Terriglobia bacterium (assembly GCA_021323935.1). Lineage (GTDB taxonomy): Bacteria > Acidobacteriota > Terriglobia > Terriglobales > Acidobacteriaceae > JAFAIN01. The sequence continues at coordinate 21,999 of JAJPJZ010000193.1, forward strand.
GAGCTGGAGCACGCGCAAATGCTGCTTGAGATTCGGCAGGTGCTCTCGCTCGACCAGTGGAAGGCGCTGCAATCGGTGGACCCGATGCGCGGATTTGGCGGAGAGCGCCGGCGTCGTAGCGCGACGCCGCCTCCTCCTGAGCTGTAGCCACTTTCGCCGCGAACGATAAGCAGCCTGCCCGGCATCCCTCCGCCAGGTCGGCTGCTTATCGTGTTTTCAGCTCAATCGGCGCTGGGTTCGCAGGTGGGCAGGTTGGCGTCGCCGAGCGCACCCTGCGCGCCTTCGTCTGGGCCCTGGGCTGAGCGGCTATCGCGCACCTGCGCGGTGTTTACCAGGACCACCGACGCCACGATGACAATGGAACCCGCGGCCACGTAACGATTCACCTGCTCGCCAAGAATCGCCCAGCCCAGCAGCACCGCGATGATGGGATTGACGTAAGCGTAGGTCGCGACTTTGGAGGTCGGGACGTGCTTCAGCAGCCAGATGTAAGCCGTGTATCCCACCCACGAACCAAATATCACGAGATAGATGATGGCGCCGAACCCCTGCGCCGTCCAATGCGCACGCTGCGGCTGTCCAAAGATGACGGCCAGCAGAAGATTGAATGCTCCGGCAAAAATCATTTGCCAGGCGCTCGCGGACAGCGAGTCAGCAATGCCGCCGGCCTGCGCACCGGGCGTGCGCGAAGGCTTGCACCAGCGATGAGAAAAGAGGGAGCCGAGCGCCCAGCTTGCGCTTGCAAACAGCAGCCCGCCGGCGCCGATGAGCTCGCGGTGGCCGAGCGTGCTGGCAGTCGCCAGCTTGGGCCACAGCAGCAGCACGATTCCGAAAATGCCGCAAAGCAGGCCGGCGATGCCGCGCGGCGAAAGCCGTTCCGAATCGCCCATCAGGCGCTCGAGCAGCATGATCCACAAGGGAACCGAGGCGACGATGAGCGCTGAGATTCCGCTGGGCGTGTATTGCTCTGACCAGGCGACCATGGCGTTGCCGCCGCTCAGCAGCAGCACGCCGATCACGCCCAGCCGCCAGGCGTCCTGCGCCCCGATGCGGATGCGATGGCCCGATACTGCGCACCAGGCCAGCATCAGCGGCCCCGAAATCAGGAAGCGGGTGGCGCACAACATGGCCGGGGGAATGGTGCGCACGGCAATGCTGATGGCCAGGTAAGTGGAGCCCCAGAACACATAGACCAGCGCAAACGCCGACCACACGCGGGCGCCGGAAGCCGAAGATGCGGATTTTGCTGTGGGGCTCATTACCGGCGGCGAATGCGAAATAGATGCGCGGACGCAGGATTCCGCGCCTTTTTCTCGGCGTTCAGCGGTGGAAATCGTGGCCTTCGCGCCCGGCCGCGAGCCCGCCGGAATAGCGCGCTTCGCGCTTGAGTTCGAGGGTATAATCGTGCTGTCGCAATGTGCCCTGCCTTACAGTTCGGAACGGCATTTTCAAGCCCGCGCTCGCTTGAGCGCGCCCGCCCTCGCTTGTGGATGCACCTGCTGCCTTCCGCTGTTCGGCCATTTCTTTTCGGCGGCGACTAGCTGCTGAGTTCCCAGTTCCCGGTCTGCATTTCGAAGCCGTCATTGCCCCTGCGTGATCGCGGGGCGAAGGTTTCGAGACATACGACAACGGCAACACGGAACCAAGGAGCTCAATATGGCCACAAAAACTGTTTCAAATCGCGCTGTCGAAGGGCCGCAGATCAAGACCAAGCTGCCCGGCCCCAACGCTGCCCGCACCGTCAAGCTCGATGATGAGTTTATTTCGCCATCGTACACGCGCTCGTACCCGATGGTGGCGCGGCGCGGCCGCGGCTGCATCGTGGAAGACGTTGACGGCAACGAATTCCTGGATTTTGCCGCCGGAATCGCGGTGTGCTCAACCGGCCACTGCCATCCCGAAGTGGTCGCCGCCATCCAGAAGCAGGCGGCCGAGCTGATCCACATTTCCGGGACCGACTTTTATTACGAAAACATGGTCGAGCTGGCGAACAAGATTTCACAAATCGCGCCCATGCCGGGCCCGCACAAGGTGTACTTCGGCAACTCGGGAACGGAAGCCATCGAGGCCGCGCTCAAGCTGGCGCGCTACCACACGCGCCGGCAGCAGATCATCGCGTTCTATGGCGCTTTCCACGGGCGCACCATGGGCTCGCTTTCGCTTACCGCGTCAAAACCGCAGCAACGCCGCCGCTTTGCGCCGCTTGTCCCGGGCGTCACCCATGTTCCGTATCCTGACGTTTACCGCCGGCCTGCCGGAACGGATGCAAAGCGGTACGCAATTGATTGCGCGCGCTTCATCGAAGAGAAAGTGTTTAAGACGACCGTGGCGCCTGAAGAAGTGGCTGCGATTTTTGTTGAGCCGGTGCAGGGCGAAGGCGGTTATTTGCCGGCTCCTGCCGAGTTCCTGCGCGAACTACGGCGCATCTGCACGGAGAATGGAATCCTGCTGGTGTGCGATGAAGTGCAGTCAGGCGCGGGGCGCACCGGCAAGTGGTGGGCAGTGCAACACTCCGGCGTGGAGCCTGACATCATCACGATCGCCAAGGGCATTGCTTCCGGAATGCCGCTGGGGATCACGGTGAGCCGCGCCGAAATCATGGATTGGGTGCCGGGTTCGCACGCATCCACTTTCGGCGGCAATCCGGTGTCGATTGCCGCGGCGGTGGCAACCATCAAGGTGCTGGAGCGCGAAGGCATGCGCAACGCGGCGGAGGTAGGCGGCCACATGATGCAGCGCCTGCGTGAGTGGCCTGCGCGTCATGCCGCGGTGGGCGACGTGCGCGGCCTGGGGCTGATGATTGGAGTAGAAATCGTCAAAGACAAGCAAAACAAGACGCGCGCCGGCGAAGAGCGTGACCGCATTGTCGAGCTGGCATTCGAACGCGGCGTGCTGCTGCTCGGCTGCGGCCCCAACACCATCCGGCTGGCGCCGCCGCTGATCGCTACCAAAGAACAGGCCGATATTGCGCTCGATGTACTGGAGCAGTGCATTTCCGTAGTAGAAGCCGGTTCGCCGAAGCAGCCCGCGCCAACCCGCGGGCAACCGCAGGGAGCATAAGCAGTTTGTGATGGGCGCCAGTTTCGGAATCCGGCTGCGGGTTCCGGAATTTGCCTCGCGAATCTACAATGCGGGCCATGCCGTTTCGCACCACTCGCGCCGCCATTGCCGCTCTCGACTGGCTGGCGGCGCGCGTGGGCCACAGCGCCGGGCCTGCGCATCTGCAGCGCGGGCGTAGCGGCGAAGATCATGCCTATTTTTACCTGCGGAAGCTCGGCTACACCATGGTGGCCCGCAACTATCGCTCGCCGCACCAGAACGGTGAAATTGACCTGATCGGCTGGGACGGCGACGTGCTTTGCTTCATCGAGGTAAAGACGCGCAGCACACGCCAGGTGGCCCCCGCCGAGGCCGCGGTTGACAAGGCCAAACGCCGCAATCTGCAACGGGTTGCCGGCGACTACCTGCGGCGGTTGCGGCAGCAGCCCGCCTTCCGCTTTGACGTGGTGAGCATCTACTGCGAAAATAAAGGCACGCGAACGGAAGTGACGCTTTTTCGCGATGCGTTCTCCGGGCGCGGGTGATCGCGCCGGAACACGGTTGCGCCGCCGCGGCACTGTTGGCCACGTGCCTGCCCGCCTGAAGCGGGCGCCGGGCACGATTTATCGCAAGCAGGTATTGTTTTGCCGGAATTACGAAAAGATCCCATCGTCGGACGCTGGGTCATCATCTCCACCGACCGCGCCAAACGCCCCACCGATTTTGACCGAGACCAGGTGAGAATCAAGGGCGGCTTCTGCCCCTTCTGCCCCGGGCATGAGAACAAGACTCCGCCTGAAGTGCTGGCATATCGGCCGAAGGCTTCCGAACGCGACACGCCCGGCTGGACGGTGCGGGTGGTGCCCAACAAATTTCCCGCGCTCGGCATTGAAGGCAACCTGGGCCGCCAGGCCGAGGGCATGTTCGACAAGATGAACGGCATCGGCGCGCATGAAGTAGTGATCGAAACCGCCGACCATAATCAGACTCTGGCCACGCTCCCCGAAAAACGCATTGAAGACGTGCTGTGGGCATTTCGCGACCGCATTCTTGATCTGAAGAAAGACCGGCGCTTCAAGTACATCCTGATTTTCAAGAATCATGGAGAGGCGGCCGGGGCGTCGCTCGAGCACGCACACTCGCAGTTGATCGCGCTGCCGATTCTTCCTATCTATGTGGTGGAAGAGATCGAGGGGGCGAAGCAATATTACATTTATAAGGAACGCTGCGTGTTCTGCGACGTGATCCGGCAGGAGACGGAAACGGG
>JAJPJZ010000342.1 GCA_021323935.1 Terriglobia bacterium
GGCGGCGGGCAGTTCGCCAACATCAATTTGTTCGCCAACGCTCTGGATCAGCGCTATGGGCCCTCAACCTCGCTGCGCGATTTTGTGCGCAAATCGCAGGCGGCAGCCTACGAGGGCGAGCGTGCGATGTTTGAGGGCTACACGCAAAATAAGCTCACCGATCAGCAGGCGCGTGCTCGCGCCGGCGGCAGCAGCGCGCAGGACCAAGGCACAGCCGATTCCACGAAGCCGCGGCCGGCCACTGGCGTCATTCAATGGATGTTGAACAATGCCTGGCCCTCGGTGATTTGGCATCTGTACGATTTCTATCTCGTGCCGGGCGGCGGCTATTACGGCACCAAGGAGGCCACGCGGCCGCTCCACGTGCAATATAACTACGCCGACCACGGGGTTTATGTCGTCACTTCGGCGAGTGTGCCCGCCGGTGAAGCCAGCGTCCGCGCGGAGCTCTACAACCTTGATGGGCAGGTGCAGCAGCAATTTGAGAAGACCGTGCACGTCGAGCCGAACTCGGTTGCGGATGCTGGCATCAAGCCTGATCTCGCCGGTGCCGCGCTGAGCAAGACGTTCTTTTTACGGCTGCAGTTGCGGGATGCGCAGGGCAAGCTGGTTGACGAGAACACCTACTGGCTGTCCACCCAGCCTGACGTGCTTGATCAGGCGCACGGCACCTGGTATTACACGCCGCAATCTGAATACGCCGACCTGACCGGCCTCGGATCGCTGCCCAACGTCAAACTGGTTGCTGCGGCAAGCGCCGAGCGCCAGGCCACTGAGGATGGAGTTCGCATCCGCTTGCAAAACCCCTCAAAGAACGTAGCGTTCATGGTGCGCCTGCGAATTGCGCGCGGCGCACGCGGCGCCGACGTGGCGCCGGTTTTCTGGAGCGACAACTACGTCTGCCTGTTTCCCGGCGAGGTGCGCACCATCGAAGGCAGTTTTGCCGCGGGCGAAAGTGGCGGAGTTGAACCGGTGGTTGAGCTTGATGGCTGGAACGTCGCGCCGGAGTCGCTGCGCATCGCCTCGTCCAAGCCGTGAGCCGTAAAAAAATCGGCGAACCCCGATTGAGCATCTAATCGGTTCGGCCCGGTACAATTTCAAGGCGGCTTTTATGACACGCACAGCGCGTCTTTATTCCTCGCTTTCGCTGAGTTCCTCGCTTTCGCTCATTTCGTCGGCTTGGCTGCGGTTGCCGCTTCAACTGGCTTTATTGCTTTCGCTGGCGGCGGTGAACGCGCAATGCGCGGCCGCGCAGAATTCAATGCCGCAATCGGCGCAGCCGGCCAGCGCCACCGCAGCGACGCCGGCTTCGCCTCCGCCGGTGCTTGAAGCATTGCAGGCAACGGCGCAATCCACCAGCTCCGATGTCGAGCGGCTGCGCATTGAAAAGTGGAAAGCGGACGGAGGAACCAAGCAGCAGGCGCAGCAGATGGCGTCGTCGGTCACGCGCAACCTGAGATCTGCATTGCCTGAACTGATTCAGGCCGCCAGCAGCCAGCCCGCGAGCATGGCGGCGCAATTCAAGCTTTACCACAACCTCACCGCGTTATACGAAACGCTGGCGTCACTGGCTGAAACCGCCGGCGCGTTCGGGGCGCGCCAGGAATACGACGCGCTTTCAAGCGACGCGAATCGTCTGGATGAGCAACGCCGCCTGCTGGCGGAAAATGTCCAGAGCCTAGCATCGCGAGATGATAGTGAGCTCACGCAGTTCCGCACCCAGGCTGCACGCGCCGCGGCCGCAGCCGCAGCCGCGCCTCCAAAGAAGATCATCGTTGATGACGATTCGCCTCCGGCAAAAACTTCTGCGGCAAAGAAGAAATCGAAAAAGCCGGCGCCTCCGCCGGCACAGCAGCCCCCGGAATGAGCCCTGCCGCGGCCCACAGGCCGAAGCGCCCCCAGCGGGCGCAAATCGACACTCCCGAGCTCATCTTCTTCACCGGAAAAGGCGGCGTGGGCAAGACCACGATTGCGGCCTCGTACGCGCTGTGGCGCGCGCGTGCCCGCCCGCGCGAACGCGTGGCGCTGCTTTCAACCGACCCGGCGCACTCACTGGCTGACGTTCTCGACGTGAAGCTGCCCGCGGGCGGCTCGGCGGTCCGCGTGGGAACCGAGGCGCGGCTCACCGTAAATGAAATCGATGCGGAGCGCCGGTTTGGCCAATTTCTAAGCCAATATCGCGAGCCGCTGCTGGCGGCGATTGAAGCCGGCACGGTGTTTACGCGTGAGGAAATCGAGCCGCTGATTTCTTCAACCCTGCCGGGCATGACCGAGATTGCCGCGCTGCTTGCCATCAATGACGCAGTGGCCTCGGCTGAGTTCGATTGCATCGTGGTCGATACCGCGCCCTTCGGACACACGCTGCGGCTGTTTCAGCTTCCCCACACGTTTGAAAAGCTGGTGCACTTCCTGGACATTGCTTCCAGCCGCGATGCCGTGCTGGCCGCGCACTTCGGCGGACGCGCGCCGGCAAAAAATGCGCTGCTGCGCGAGTGGCAGGCGCTGCTGGATTCGCTGCTGGCCGATCTTCGCAAGAA
>JAJPJZ010000295.1 GCA_021323935.1 Terriglobia bacterium
GCCGAAGCTCGTCAGCCGGCGGCAGGCGCAAGATTTTGCACAGAGTGGAAGCAGAATACATCGTCCTACGATAAAAACGTGAATCAGCCCGTTTTCGCTCCCAACTGCGCCAGTGCGGTTCGCGCCTGGTCAGCAAGGCTTGCCGGCAGGTTGAGCGAGAGGGCGCGCTGTAACGCTGCCCGCGCCTCCGCGTCGCGGCCGAGCTTCAACAATGCCATTCCCAGGTGAAAGCGGTAAGTGGGATTGTCGGGCGCCTGCCGCACCAGGTCAGAAAAATCGTTGACTGCAATCGATGCCAGACCCTTGCGGTACTGGATCCAGGCCAGCGTGTCCGTCACGCTTGGATTATCGGGCATGCCCTGCTTGGCGCGCTGCGCCATGTCAAGCGCCATGTCGAGGTTGCCGTCGTGCTCGGAATACAGCCACGCCAGGTTGTTGAGCGCCGCCGGGGTGTTCGGCGCCTTCTTGAGCAGGTCCTCATACGCCTGCTGCGCCTTGCGATAATCGCCCAGGCGGTCTTCAGCTTCACCTACGATCATGTAGGCCGGCAAATATTCTGAATTCGCCTGCAGTGCGTGTTGCGCGTCGATGAGCGCGTCATTGTATTTCTGCTCGGCCATGTGCAACTGCGCCAGTTCAAGCTGCGCCGAGACCGCCTTTGGATTCTTTTCCACCGCGGTGCGCAGAGCGGCTTCGGCGAGCGCAGGCTGATGATCGCTGATGTAAGCGCCGCCCAGCAGCTCGAAATATTCCGGCTGCGGCGAAGCCTGAATCTGCTGCTGCAGGCGCGCAATAATCTTCGCCGCCGGCCGATGCTGCATCTGGTACACCACCACCAGGTCGCGCATGGCCCCGCCATTGGCGGCATCAGCGCTCAACGCCGTTTCCAGCGCCTGCTCCGCCTTGGGATATTGCGACATGCGCAAATACGTGAAGCCGACCCGCTCCTGCGCCTCAGAACCATGCGGCTGCGCTGCTGCAATTGGCTGGAACTCATCCAGCGCTCCCTGCAACTGGTTGAGCGCTAACAGAGCATTGCCGCGAAGCATATGGGCGGCGGCCAGCGTGGGATTGCGCCGCAGGATTTCGTCAATTGAGGTGAGCGCCAGCCGCCCATCGTTCTGGCGCAGCGCAATTTGTGCCAGCCCGTAGTACGCGCCCAGCAAATCAGGATCGCGCGCCACTGCCCGCTGCATTGACGCTGTAGCGCGGGCGGGATCGCCTTCGGCGGCATAGGTCAGGCCAAGCGCCAGGTGCGCGCGCGCCATCTCGGGAACGTCGTGCACCAGGTTTTCCAGGATTTCCTGCGCCTTGCTGTAGTCATGGCGAGCCAGCATCAACCGCGATTGATACAGCCGGCCCTCCGGATCTTTCGGCCGCTGCTTCAGGATTTGGCCAATCAACGTATCGACAGAAGCCAGGTCGCCGGTCGAAAGATCGACTTCAATCAGCTCACGCCGCGCGGGTTCGTAGCGCGCATCTTTTTGCAGCGCCTGGTTCAGCGCGTTCTTGCCTTTTTCAAGCTCGCCAAAGCGGACGTAAAAATCGCCGATGGCGAACAGCTTGGCCGCGGCGTTGCCCTCGGTCGCGCGCAACCGCTCAAGGACCGCATCGGTTTCGGCAGCTTTGCCCTGGCGAATCTCAAGCCCGGCCAGTCCCAGGTAAAGCGGCGTCACCTGCGGGTTTTGCGCAATGCCGCCATTCAACGCTGCCTCGGCCGAGGCGATATCGCGCTCGCCCAGATAGGCCTGGGCCAAGTGCAGGTAAGCGATAAAAAACTTCGGGTCTGCCTTAACGGCTGACTGGTAACCCGATACGGCGTCGCCCGGGCGATGTTCAAACAGCGCGATGTCGGCGATGCCGGTGAGCACTCGCGCATCGGCGGGAAAAAGCTTGCGCGCCTGCTCTAGGTCAGCCTTGGCATCGGCCGTTCTTTGCTCGGCCACGTCAGCGCGGCTGCGGAGCAGCAAGGCATTCACGTTTTTGGCATCGCCGGCCAATACAGCCGCGATCGCCTGCTGCGCCGGCTCAGGTTGCCGCGCGCTCAACAACAGCTCAGCCAGCGCGAGCTGCGCCTCCCCGTAACCGGGATTGATGGCGACCGCCTGCTTCAGCGATGTGTAGGCTGCCGGCCAGTTCTGCAGCGCCAATTCCGTGGTGCCGAGCCGGTAGGCAGCGATGGCCGATTGCGGATCGGACTTCAACGCATTGCGGAACTCAATGCTGGCCGCGCTGTATTGCCCTTCGGCAAAATACTTTTCGCCGTTGCGAACATACTTCTGAGCCTTTACGTGCGGGTCGCGCGTGCAGCCCGAAAGCATCAGCGCCAGCGTAGCCAGGGCCAGCACCGTCGCCGGCGCCGGCCGAAACCAATTTTTTGTGTACTTGTTCATCAGCAACCTGGTTGTGCCGCTCACTCGCCGGCCGCGCCGCTTGCGCCTGTGGCGCTGATTGCCCCGGGAGCGCGGTCGGTGTAGTACCGGTCGTAATATTTTTCTTCCGGCTCGGAAGTGTCGTTCAGGATGGCGCCCAGCACTTTCGGTTTTTCGATGGCTTCGAGCGCGCGATTCAGCAGCCTCTTCGATGTGATTCCATCACGCACCACCATCAGCACACGTTCGCACGCGGCAGCCCACATCAGCGATTCGGCAAAGGCGATGACCGGCGGCGCGTCAATCACAACCCACTCGAATGAACTTTCAACTTCGGCCAGCAGTTCGGCCACGCGCTGCGGCTTGAGCGTGGCAAACGCATTCACCAAATCCTGCCCCGCAGGAAGGATCCACAACGGCAGGCCCTGCACGCGCTGCAGGTAGCTCATGGCGGAATCAGGCCGCGGCGCCCACTCCGCAATGCCTTCGGCGCCGTGCAGGTCAAACAGGTAATTCAAGCGCGGCTGCCGCAAATCGCCGTCGATCAGCAGCACGCGCTGGTTGTTGCGCGCCAGGCTGATGGCCAGGTTCGCCGAAATCAGGCTCTTGCCTTCGCCGCGCATGCAACTGGTGATCAGCACTTTCTTGAACAGCAGGCGCTCCTGCGCGTACTTGAGCCGCGTCGCCAACTGGCGAAACTTTTCCGCGCCAAGTGACGGCACGTAGTCGGCCGCAACCAGCCGCCGCTCCGGCGTATGGGGCAGCGAGATCGCCTTGCTGTCCTCGTCCACCAGGGACCCGGCCAGGCTGTCGAGCACCTCCAGCGCGTCGGGAGCTTCCGTCATCGGCCCCACTGCGCCGGATTGCTGCAATGCTTCAAACAAACGACTCATTCAGACTTTCTTTCCCTGCTGCGCCGCACTACGCGCGCGCAGCGATTGCGCCATCAGTCCTGATGGGGCCCGATTTCTTTGTCGCTAGGTTCGGGTTGAGCTGAAAATCGGCAGCAACTTCATCCACGATTTCCGCCGTGATCTGCGCTCGCCGCATGGCGTAGCCGGCAATCAGCGAGTTCTCGCAAATCGTGTTCACCAGGCGCGGAATGCCGGCCGAGTAGCGATAAATTGCGCTCAGCGCCTCGGGCGAAAAAATTGTCTGCTGGCCGCCGCCCGCCATGCTCAACCGGCGGCAGACATATTCGCGGGTTTGCCGCTCGTTCAGCGGCTCCAGCCGGCAGCGGAACGCCAGCCGCTGCTTCACCTGCCGCAGGCTGGGCAATTCCATTTTCACGTCAAGCTCGGGCTGCCCGATCAGCACAATTTGCAGCAGCTTGTGGTTGGCGGTCTCAAGATTCGTGAGCAGCCTGATTTCTTCAAGCACTTCCCACTCGAGCAGTTGTGCCTCGTCAACCACCAGCACAACCGTTGAATTTTCCTTGTAACGCGCCACCAGCAGGTTGTTCAGCTCAATCAGCAGCTCAGCTTTTGATTTTCCCTTGCACGCGATGCCGAGGTCCGTCAAAACATAGTGCAGGAACTCCGAGGCGTTCAGCCGCGTGTTGAAAATGTATGCGAACGGAATGCGGCTGCGCTTCAGGAAAGCGAACAGGCATTGCGCCACCAGAGTCTTGCCGGTGCCCACTTCGCCCGTGATCATCACGAAGCCCTTGCGGCGCTGAATGCCGTGCGCTACGCTGGCCAGCGCCTCATTGTGCCGCGGCGTCGGGCAGAAAAATGCCGGGTCGGGACTGATCTCGAAAGGCTGGCGTTTCAGGCCGTAAAACTGTTCATACATCGGCTTAACCTCTGAGGTAAGTGATGGCCGTTACGGCCGGTACCACCAGCAACACGATGCCCGCCGCGATTGCCTCGGCGACCAGCCGGCGCGTCATCTTCCTTTGCTCATCAACCGTCACCAACTGGGGAATATTCGCCAGCACCGGCACCGCCGGCATGGCGATGGCCAACTCCTGCTTGTTGTTGACCTTCGGATCGAGCAACTCCAACCCAATCACCAGCCCGGCCGCCAGCGCAAGGCCGATGGCAATCCCCGCCAGGCACAGCATGAAGCGGTTTGGCCAGTAAGGCTTCTGCGGCAGGCTGGGCGGATCAATCATGCGGAACTGCTCGCCTTCCTGCCGCTTTTCGAGCGAAGTGGCAGTCTCCGATTGCAGCTTTTTCGCCAGCAGCGAATCGTAATTCGCTTTCTGCTGCTCGTAGTCACGAGTGAGCGACGCCAGTTGCTGTTCGCGCATCGGCGTCAGGTTCAGCCGCGCCTGGTATTGGTCAATATCGCCCTGGATCTTCTTCAGCTCGGCTTGCCGATTGGTAATTTCAAACTGGTTGGCGCGCAGTTGGCTTTCAATCTGCGCCACCGTATCGATGCCGCTCGCGGGACGAGGCGCGGGGGCCGCTTCGCCGCCCTTCTGCTGCTGCGCGGTGGCGGAATCCTGAGCTTCGAGCGCGGCAATCTCTTTCTTCAGGCGAATCACGTCGGGATGTTCGGGCGTGTACTTCTGCAGATACTCCGCCAGTTGCGCGCGCATCTTATCGAGCTTGTCGTCGCCTGCCGGCACCGGCGTCCCCTCCGCCGTCGTGGTGGGCCGCGCCACCGCCTTGTATTCGGTCAGCAGCGATTGCAAATAGAGCCGCTGCTGCTGCGCGCGGTTCATGTCGTCGGTGGTCGATTGCAGCCGCGACTGCAGGCCGGAAAGAATCTGCAGGTTGCTTTGAAGCTGCTCCGGCAACTGCCCCAGGTATTGCGTCTTGAATTCGCGCAGCTTGCGGTCATCTTCCGCCAGCTTCTCGCCGGCATCTTTGAGCTGGTCCTGCAGGAACGCCGTAGTCTGCTCCGATTGCTGCTCGCGCGAGCGCAGGTTCTCTTCGATGAACAGCGAAGTCAGCGCGCTCGTCACCTGCTGCGCAACCCGCGCCGAAGGCGCGGAAAACGACACCTTGAAGGCGCTCAATTCCTGCGCATTGCCGGGCGTGCGCACCAGCTCAATGTTGATGTCGGTGCGCATCTTCTCAATAACGCCGTCCAGGTCGTTGCGGGCGCGCTCCTTGGGATAGAGCTTCAGGTTCGTGATGATGGTTTCAAGCCGGGTGCGGCTCAGGATCTGCTCGCTCATGCTCTGCAGGCGGTTCTGCAGGTCTGAAGCCACATTCGAAACAACGTAGTGCTCCGGAACTCTCTGCTGCTCCACCATGATGAGCGTCTCTGAGCGGTAGCGCGAAGGCAGCAGCCAGGCCGCCGCCGTCATCGCTCCCCAGCCCAGCAGGAACACGCCCAGCACCAGCCAGCGGCGCCGGAAGGCCGCTGCCAGCAGGCCCGCCGGCGTAATGCTCGATGGCTTTTCGTCGTTAAAATCCAAGGTTATTTCCCCAGCGAATGCGTCAGGTCGTAAGCCACCGTGACGATCGCGCGGTTGTGGTCAATGCTTCCCATCGGCAACAAGCCAATCAGGTTGCCTTCCTGCTGCGTGCGCCAGTAGCTCACGCTGAACGACATTCCTGCCGCAAACTTTCGCGTCACGCCGGCTTGCGCGCTCCAGAATTGATATGGCCGCAGGCCGGCTGCGCTGACCAGCGGATCGTTCAGGCTGTATTGCCCCGCCAGGCTTGCATCCCACGCCCGCGCCAGCGAACGCGTAAGCCCGAGGTTGGCGCTGGTCAAACGCACTGCGGGAGAGATGCCCGCGCCATCGCTGACCTGGCGAACCGCGCCCAACGCAATCCGGTTCCTGCCGACCTGCAGCGAATACTGCCCCCCCGCGGTCCACGAAACCGCGCGGAAGCTGATTGCGGTCACTAAACCGAACGGGTACGTGCCGGTGCTGGTCGAAATTTGCGGCCCTGCAAACAGCGAAAGGCTCTGCTTGGCGGAAATGGCAAAATTGCTCGTCACCGAAGCCGTGTGGCTCAGCATGGTAAACGTGCCGTTCTGGGTCACAAGGCGGCTGGCGCTGTACTCCACGCCCAGCGTGTGCCGCGCCGAGCGTTGGTGCGTGTAGCCGGCGTGAGCGCTGTAGGTGGTCGAATCCAGCAGGTTCAGACCGCTGTTGCTGGGCTGATTAAAGCTCAACGACGTGTAAGACCCGCCGAAGGTAAGCTGGCTGTGCTTATCGAGCGCGTAAGCCATCGAACCGCCCGTAACGCTCTGCTGCCGCTTCACTCCAATCAGCAGCAGCGAACTGTTTGGCCGCTCCGCCACCGGCACGTTGGTGTCAGACACCGAAGCCTGGTACTGGTCGTAGCCTGAAGTCGTGATGGAAAAATCGTTAAACAGGCTGAGGTTCAGCCGCGGCGTAAAGCGATGCATGAAGGTGCTGCTCAGCAGCTCCGAATTCGCGGCGGTCTGCGGAGCATTCTGGCTGAACGCGAAGCCCGGGCTGTAACTCAGTCCCCAATCGGTGCGCGGGCGATCGAGTTGAAACTGCACGTGCGGATTGATCGTCACCAGCTCATCCAGCACGCGGCCGCTGGGGCCGGCGGTGTTGAGGGCGTTGTTGTCGAACGTTGACGAAACGCTCACGCCGGTCGTGATGTAGTTGGAGCGCGTGCCTGCTTCGCCATTGGGCACGGCGCCGGCGGGCGCCTGGCCGGCCTGTTGCGCGGGCGCGGCAATGGCCGCCGCCACGATGCAGGCGACCACCATCGCCATGTAGCTGTTTATTTTGTGCGCCACGTTCAAATCTCCTACGGGACCACGACCGTATCGTGCGGCGCCAGCGCCACATTCTGTTCTGAGTGCCGGCCTTTGATCACGTCTTTGTAATTGAACGGCAGCCGCGATTCGGTGCCGTTCAGGTCTTTGCGCAAAATATAGATCTGCTTCGATTTGGCAAAGTCTTTCAGGCCGCCGGCCACGGCAATGGCATCGAGCACCGTCATGGTGGTCGTCAGGTCATAGCTTCCGGGCTTGGCCACTTCGCCCACCACGTTGAATTTGTGGCTCTTGGCCGATTCCACAATCACCGTGACTTCGGGCGAATCGATGTACTTCGCCAGCGCGTGCCGCAGCGTCGCCTGCAGTTCAAGCGGCGTAATGCCTCCGGCTTTCACTTCGCCCACCAGCGGCAACGAAATCATGCCGTCAGGCCGGATGGAAACCGTGCGGCTCACGTCTGCCTCTTTCCATACGCTGATGGCCAGCACATCTTCCGCGCCCAGCACGTACGAGTTGGGATCGACTTTCGTCGCAGCCGCGGCGTCTGCCGCAGGCGCGTCTTTCGCGGTCGCATCAGCCGCAGGAAGCGCCTTGGCGACCTCCTGGGCCATTGCTCCGGCCGATACCACGGCCACCACTGCCAACACACTGAACTTCTTAAACAGACTCATAACTCCTCACCACAGCCCTCAAACTGCTTATGCCGGCTCAATCTCGTAGCCGTTGATCGAAACGGAAACTGACCGCTGCACCGTCTGGATTGAAAGCACCATGCGCTTTTCGCCGTCGGCCTCGGTCAATATTCCCTCCAGGCCATCGAGCGCGCCGCCGCGCACGCGAATGCGCTGGCCCACGCTGCAGTACGGATGCGAGCTCACCGTCAGCTCCTGGGCAAGCACGCGACGCACAGCTTCAATCTCGCGCTGCGGAATCGGCAGCGGCCCCGAATGCGTTCCCACGATGCTGAGCGCGCCATAAAGGCGCAACACCGACAGGCGAACTTCGCGCACCAGCGGCGCGTTCAGGAACACGTAGCAGGGGAACAGCGGCTTCTCGATCACCTTCCAGCGATCGCTCCAGCGCGTTTTCTGCGCCTGCAGCGGCAGCAGGACCTCGATGCCGCGTCCGCGCAGCTCATCGGCCACTTTCTTTTCATGCCGGGCCCGCACGTGGATGGCGTACCACTGCGAAGGCTCTGCTATTTCAAAGGTTTGCGGCGTATACGCCGTAAACGCACATGCACTCATAGCGGCAGACAATCTGGCGCGCCTCCCTTGCCTTGGTAAAAATTGTGACCAGCTTTGCATACAGGAAAGCACCTGAAGTACCAAAGCCGGGTTTTCCACCGGCATAGCGCGAGAAATCGGCAGCTTGGCCGCGTGGCTTGTAAGCTCCTGAAATCATGTTCGTTGCAGCCAGGCGTACAAGGCTTTACCGGGACGGCGGTGCGGCTGCGCTTCAAATTTGTGCGCAGGATATGGGAAAAGATTTTCCCTTGAGCAGGAGATTTCCATACCGCCGCAAGCACATCCGGGGCCAACTGCCCCGCTTGCCGGTGGGAGAGGGTGTGTGCAAAAACTTGCACACTTTTCGTCAGCGCCAGGCTAGCTGGAGCTTTGCACGGTTTGGCCGAGCTTTAATTCAGCGCGCGCGGCAAATTCGGCGACGATGTTGGCGGCGATGGCCAGCGAAGCCGTGGCCGCCGGCGAAGGCACATTGCACACGTGAGTGATGCGGCGGTCGTGGATGAGGCGAAAATCATCAACCAAAGACCCTGACGGCTCTACCAGTTGAGCGCGCACGCCCGAGCCGCCGTCGCGCAGGTCATTGCTTTGGATTGCCGGCACCAGCTCCTGCAGCGCGGCCACAAAGGCGCGCTTGCTGAACGAGCGGTAGATCTCGGCCGAGCCGGTGCGCCAATACTTGCGCGCCATCCGCCAGAAACCCGGGAACGCCGTCAGCTCAGCCAGATCGCGCGCGTTGATTCGGCCTTTGCTGTAGCCTTCCCGGCTGAATGCCAGCACCGCATTCGGCCCAGCCTCAACTTCGCCGGTAATGCGCAGCGTGAAGTGGACGCCCAGAAAGGGAAAGCGCGGGTCAGGCACGGGATAAATCAAACCGCGAATCAGGTCATGACGGCTGGGCTCGAGCGTGTAATACTCGCCGCGAAACGGAATAATGCGGTCTTTCACCTGCGCGCCCGCGCTGCGCGCGATGCGATCGCTATGCAGGCCGGCGCAGTTGACCACGTACGCCGCGCCATACTCGCCGCCATCGGTCGAGAGAACCACTTGATCACTCGTCTGCCGCACCCCGCGGATTTTTTCACCGTACCGGACTTCCCCTCCGCTTCGCGCGATCATTTCGGCGTAGCGCTGCGCCACCTGTTTGTAGTCCGTAATTCCGGTGCCGGGAACGTGGATGGCGCGCACTCCGGCGGCGTTCGGCTCAATTTCGTGCAGCCCGGCCGCATCCAGCATTCGAACACCCGGCACGCCGTTGGCTAGTCCGCGCCGGTAGAGTTCCTCGAGCTGCGGAACCTGCTCTGGCCTTACGGCTACGATCACCTTGCCGCAAATCCGGTAAGGAACGTCTTGCTCGCTGCAAAACTTGACCATCCGGGCGGCGCCCTCAACCGAATAACGCGCCTTGAGTGACCCCGGGCGGTAGTAAATTCCTGAGTGGATAACGCCGCTGTTGTGGCCTGTCTGGTGCGCGGCCGGTCCGGGCTCTTTTTCGAGCACGAGCACGCGCGCGCCCGGATAACAGCGCAGCGTCTCAAGCGCGGTGGCCAGGCCTACAATGCCCGCTCCAACAATGGCGACGTCAGCCGATTTCATGATCGAAGGCCCACAGCGTCAGGAATGGAAGAGCCGCCAACGGGGCTAAGGCGTTCGCTTGACGCTTTCAGCCGGCGGTCCACGATAAAATTGGAAATCTTCCGAACCAATGATTTGAAATTTGCTGCAGGCGTGAACGCATTATGGCACAGGTGTGGTCGCGCTCGCCGCGGCGCGCCGCTCCCGCAACTTCCGGAGGAATGTTGAAGCTGGTCTTGTTCGCTGCTTTCCTGATTACGGCTGCTGCCGCTTCCGCCCAGTCGCACGGCCATGTGGCTGCGGCTGCCACGCGCAATGTTTGCTCGCGCGGCGCGGTGGGCAGCGCACTTGCCGATCCGGCTGAGCGTGCCAGCCACGATGGCGTGCTTAAAGTGGCGCTCACGGTACGTAACGCCCCCGACGAAAACGGCAACATGCGTTACTGCTACATCGATGAGCTCGGCAATCAGGCACCCACGCTGCGCGTGAAGCCGGGCGACACTCTGATCGTTTCATTGAAAAACGAAATTGCCTTGCGCGAACCTGCAGCGCCTCCGGCCAACAAAGCTCAAACAGCCGGGATGGCACACGCAGCCGGGCAGGCGGCCGGCGATTGCGGCGGCGGGCCAATTCGGCCCGACATGACCAACCTCCACTTTCACGGTCTCGCGCTTCCGCCGGTCTGCCATCAGGACGACACTTTGAAGACGCTGATTTCTCCCGGGGATCCGCCGTTTGAATACCGAATCACGATCCCCGCCAACCAGCCGCCCGGCCTCTACTGGTACCACCCGCACGTCCATGGCATTACCGAGCAGCAAGTGCTGGGTGGGCTTTCAGGAGCCATCGTGGTCGAAGGGATCGGCTCCGTGGTTCCGCGAGTTGCTGGCCTTCCCGAGCGCATCTTCGTGGTTCGTGATGAGCCCATGCCGGCTGCTGACGCCGCCAAGCCTGCAGATGCAATGCGGCCCACCAAGCAGATCACGGTGAACGCGGTTCCGGTGCCCTATCCGGAATACCTGGCGCCGACCATTGCCATGAAGCCGCGGGAGCGGCAGCTCTGGCGCGTGGTGAATGCCTCTGCCGACACCTTTTTGATTTTGACTCTCCGCATCAACGGCAAGCGGCAGAACCTGAACCTGGTGGCGATGGATGGCGTTCCCATCCACTACGGCATGCCTGGCGCGGCCGAGTATTCGCCGGATACGTCATCGATTTTGCTTTCACCGGCGGGCCGCGCTGAATTTGTCGTGACGGCCCCGGCGGCCGGGGAGACCGGCGTGCTGCAGACGGAATACGCTTATCGTGGGCCGGGCGACGACAACGGGCCCATCACGCCGAAGACGCAGCCTGCGCCGGGAGTGCGGGCCGGGCTTGATGACGTCGATCCCAAACGTCCGCTGGTAAGCATCTTGACTGCGCCCAGCGCCGCGAACACCAGGACCGTGATGGCCTCGGCCGGGCTGCGGCAAAGCTTCCCTGACCTTTCATCCTCACGCCCGTTGCGCAAGCGCAAGCTTTTCTTCTCTGAAGGCTTGACCGATCCAAACGACCCAAAAAGTGCGCCGCTGTTTTTCATCACCGAGGACGGCAGGACGCCCGCCGCCTTCAGCCACGATACCGCCCCGATCGTGGTTCACCAGGGTGACGTGGAAGATTGGACGATCGAGAACCGCTCGCAGGAGGCGCATACCTTCCACGTGCATCAACTGCATTTCCTCGTGGTCGGATCGCGCGGCGTGGGATGGGAAGAGACCACGCCGCGTGACACCGTGAACCTGCCGGCATGGGTCGGCTATGGCGTGTATCCCAGCGTTACGCTTCGCATGGACTTCCGCGATCCGAACATTGCCGGAACATTTCCCTTCCACTGCCACATCCTGCAGCACGTCGATGGCGGCATGATGGGCCTGATTAAGATCGTGCCGGCCTCTGATCGCCAGCCCGCGAATTAAGCGCGCAGCAGCATTCGCAGTGCGGTTTCGAAGGTGATTGACGTGGTTTGGAAAATGTATTGCCGCGCAGAGCTGCGCGAATGAACTAGCGGGAAACTACGGCGCGGCGGCTGCGGCCGTTCAGGAAAGCCACTGAGAACAACCCTGCTGCCAGCAGAAGCAGCGGCCCGGGCTCCGGCACTCCCGAGGCGATCGGCGTTTCCACGGCATTGCTCACCTGGCCATACCAGTTCACCGTCGAGGCACCTGACCCGAGATCGCCAAACACCAGCGACGTGACGTTGAAGTCAAACGAGCCGGTGTACTGCGCATTGGC
Source organism: Terriglobia bacterium (assembly GCA_021323935.1). Classification (GTDB taxonomy): domain Bacteria; phylum Acidobacteriota; class Terriglobia; order Terriglobales; family Acidobacteriaceae; genus JAFAIN01. The sequence goes on from JAJPJZ010000295.1 coordinate 12,131, forward strand.
AAACGTGAAGTGCTGGGTTGAAGTGTCGAAATCGATATCAACTACGCCGAAAGCATCTTTCACCACCACGCCCAGCACTTCAGCGCTGAAGGCGGAAGTGGATTGGCCGCCGGCAATCGTGACCGGCAGCGTGAATGTGATAGTGGAGTAAAAGTCCTTATCGATGAACGTCGTGCCGGCGTCTTTCAGCGTGAACTGACCGAGCAGGATGTTCACGTTGCCGTTCGAGGCCGGCTGGCCTGTGGTTCCGCCAAAGCTGCTGCCGGCAAAGGAAAGATCGCCGGCCGCGGTTGAGGCAGTCGAGGACCCGGGCGCGCATGTGGTTGCGGTAAAGCAGCCCAGTGTCGGGCTGGTCGCAAAGCTCACCGAGTCCGCCCGGCAAACCACGGCCAGGGCGGGCAAACAGCACATGAGCGCGAGCAGGGATCGACGGAGCATAGGAATATCAGGGCAGGATGATGCACGATTGATTCCAAATGTCGTCTGCCGCAGCGCATCAGAATGAGACACTTAGCGGCATCTGCCTTGCCGCGTGCGCAAAATGCTGCACACAACGGAAGTATTATCGTCTATTCCGACCATGTCGGATGCGACCAGGCAGCGCTCCTGGCTGGCAGCGCAGGCCAGCGTTGGCCGCCGAAAACCGACCGCATTTTGCACCGCAAGCGTTAAGTTCCTCAGCGTGCCTGGGAAACCGGGCAGCTAAGTGTTCAAAATTCTGCGTATGCGGTGAGCGCCACCGGCAGTCCGCAAAATCGACTTATGGCTGTTTTCAGTGACTTACAAGTTGAGAGCTGAAGCTGAGAGTGGCACGCGCCTTGCCTCCTTTTAAACAACGCTCCTTCCAACGCGATAGTCGTAGTGTGTCTCGGTGGCTGGAGGCGGAAGACAGAAACGCAACGAATGTACCCCAGAAAGGACAATGGGGGGAATGAAGAAGCCGCTTCTCACTCTTGGGCTGGTCGTGGCAGCGGCGCTGGTTTTTCCGGCGCTTGCCTCGGCCGACTCCTCTAACTTCAATATTTACTGCACAGGTGGGAACACCTGTTTTACCAGCAGTGCGGGCCTCACGAATTACTGGACGCTGAGTGGTGGTGTCACCGAAACGAGCAGCACCACGTTTGACATGACCTTCAGCGTTACCGGCACCGGCAATCCCAGCGCTGACCTGCTTTCCTGGTCGATCAGCGCATTTTTCGGCAATGGCGCTTCCGTCACGAACCTGACCTGGACGGGTCCCGGAACGGCGGATGCCGGAAAATCGAACAACGGCAATGATCAGTGCAACAGCAACGTTGGCGGCGCAGTCTGCTTCGACCTGGCTGGCCTGTCAACGACCATCGGCTCCAACACCTATCCCGGCGCGCCGATTCCGGCGTCATGGGACGTAAAAGGCTCCTACACCGGAAACCTGGGAACGAGCTGCAGTGTTGGCACCGGATCATGCCTGGTAGTTCTGGCCGATGCGGAATTTACCTCGGGATCAAGCACGGGCAAGACGGCTTTCGCAGTCTCGCAAGACGTCAGCGGCGGAGGAACTCAGCAAATGCCTGAGCCTTCATCGGTCGGCTTTCTTGCGGCAGGAGTGGCCATCCTGGGATGGCGACGCGCGATGGCCGGTTTGCGCAAGCGGTAACGACGTCAGGAGAAAAATTCAACGGCGCGCCGCAAGACGCGCCGTTTTTTATTTCAGCCGCCCGAAGCGCTACGGCGAAGGAATCTGCGCCTGCACCGGTGATGAGTACGCGCTCTCCTGCCCCGCCGTGTTGACTGCCGTGACCACGTAGTAATACGTCGTGCCTGATTGCACCGTGGTATCGGTGTACGTAGTGGTCGCGATCAACGAACTGTTCACCAGCACGTATCCGCTGGGGCTGCCGGTCGCGCGATAGACGTTATAGCCGGCGATGCCTGAATCGGAATCAGTCCAGCTCAAATCCACCGAATGTTGCACCGCGGTTGCGACTACCAGCGTTGCGCTCGAGGTATGCGTGATGCCTGAGCCGCTCGCCGTAATGGTCAGCGCATAGCTGCCCGCCGGGGTAGTGCTCGCCGTGCTCACCGCAAGCTGCGATGATCCTGAGCCCGTGACCGACGCCGGGTTAAACGTTGCGGTAGCGCCCGCAGGCAAGCCGCTCACGCTCAGCGACGTGGCTGCAGCATAGCCGTTCAATGCCGTGATGCTCACCGTGTAGCCGGTAGCCGAACCCGCGCCCACCGACTGGCTGGCGGGCGAGGTTGAGACAGTGAAATCGGCGGCCGCCGTGACCACCAGCGTAACGCTCGCGGTGTGGCTCAGGCTGCCGCTGGCCGCCGTGACCGTCAACGGATAGCTGCCGGTCGGAGTTGTGCTGGTGGTCGCAATCGTCATTTGCGAAGTGCCCGATCCAGCCACTGCCGCCGGGTTGAAGGTTGCGGTGGCGCCGGAGGGCAATCCTGCGACGGAGAGGTTTGCGGTGCCGGCATAGCCGTTCTGCCCCGTGACCGTGAGCGTATAGGCCGCCGATCCGCCCACCTGGGCTGACTGGCTCGAGGGACTTGCCGCAAGGGTGAAGTCAGCCGGCGCGCTCACAACCAGCGTGGCATTCGCGGTATGCGTGATGCTGCCGCTGGTCGCCGTGATGGTCAGGGCGTAGCTGCCGGGTGCGACTGAGGATCCAACCGCAACCATCAATTGCGAGCTTCCTGAGCCGCTCACCGACGCGGGATTGAATGTTCCGGTGGCGCCCGCGGGCAGGCCGCTGACGCTCAAGTCGGCCGACGCTGAATATCCGTTCTGCCCGGAGATCGTGACGTTATAGCTGGCGTTCGCCCCGGGCTGCGCCGCCTGGCTTGCCGGACTGACGGCCAGCGAGAAATCGGGCGCGCCGCTGACTGTCAGCGTCACGTTTGCGGTGTGCGTAATGGCGCCGTCTGTTGCCGTGAGGGTGAGCGGATACGAGCCGGGCGCGATGGTGCCGTCGCTCGTCACGTTCAACTGCGAGCTGCCCGACCCGTTCACCGAAGCCGGCGTAAATGCTGCGGTCGCGCCCGCAGGCAGGCCGCTCACGCTGAAGTTCACGGTGGCCGAGTAGCCGTTTTCCGGCGTTACGGTCGCGGTGAACGTGGTGCTGCCGCCGACTGCGATGGTCTGGCCGGCCGGCGTGGCACTGAGCGTAAAGTCGGGATTGGTGCTGGTGGCAGCCGCCGGAAGCACTTCAACCACGGCGAGGTTGAATTCGTCGCCGGTCGGCGCCGTGTCATCGATCGAAACGGTTGTGCCTGCCGCCGCCGTGGGAGTGTTCTGGCGCTGCACCCAGTAGGTGTCGTTCACAGTGGCCAAGTATTGATGGACCAGCACCTGGTTTGAATCGGGAGTGCGGGCGACGGCGTTTGACCAATCGTTGCCTACGCCAAACACCCACGAGCCGGCGCGCGTAGTCTGCAGTGAGCCGCTGGGCACGCCTGAAGCTGCACTGAAGGTTGCGTTCGAGCCAATCGCGCCCGAGCCATTCGTGCCGGTAGCGTCGGCGCCGGTGAAACTCACCACCGTGATGGAAGCAGCCGCAGGAGCCTGCAGTTGCGCCGTGACCGAAACGTTGGCCAGCGGTGCGCTCGCCCATGCGCGCCAGATTTCGGAATCGCCGGGTTGCGCGTTCGCGCGCGTGACCAGCTCCCACGTCAATCCGCCGCCGCTCACCGCCGTTACCTGGTTCGGGGTTGAGGAAGGCGAATCGGCGGAGATAAACGCCAGCAGCAATTCGTTGCCTTGTGCGGTTGAGAACAGCCCGGTTGATGCCGAGGCGCTGGCCGACGACAAATCTCCCGATGCGGCCGCGTCCATGGCGAATTGCGGCCCCTGACCGGCTGAGCTCACCGTGAGCGTCGCCTGGGCCGAGTGGCTCAAATTGCCGCTGGTTGCGGTTATGGTGATGGGATACTGCCCCGGAGCGACGCCCGAAGTTGTCGCGATGCTCAACTGCGAACTGCCCGATCCGTTCACCGTCGCCGGATTGAAAGTGGCGGTCATGCCATTCGGCAGGCCGGTGGCCGCGAGATTCGCTGCGGCGGAATAGCCGTTCTCGCCCGTGATCGTGACGTTGGTAGTTGCGGTAGAGCCGGCCTCAACCGTGATGCTGGGCGGGCTTACCGTCAAGGTGAAGTCAGCCGCGGCGCTCACCACCAGGCTCACGCCTGCTGAGTGCGTCAGCGTGCCGTCGGTCGCGGTGATGGTCAGCGGGTAGGTGCCGGGGGCGACGGTGCCGTCGGTCGTGATGTTGAGCTGCGAATTTCCTGACCCGCTCAGCGTAGCCGGGTTGAAGGTTGCGGTGGCTCCCGAGGGCAACCCGCTCACGCTCAAGTTCACCGTGCCGGAATAGCCATTGATCGGCGTGATGGTGGTCGTATAGCTGGTGCTGCCGCCCACGGCGATCGATTGCGAGCTCGGAGCAGCGGAAACGCTGAAGTCCTTGATGGCGTTGTTTGCGCCCGTCCCCGGCAGCACTTCAACCAGCGCGAGGTCGAAGCGGTCGGTGGTGGGCGCGGTGTCGTTGATCACGACGTTGGTGCCGGCAGCCGGAATCGCGCTGTTCTGCCGCTGCAGCCAGTACGTGCTGCCCGTGGTGGAGAGATACTGCTGCATCAATGTCTGGTTCGGCCCGGGTGTGCGCTTGATGGCGTTGTCCCAATCCATGCCCACGCCGAGAACCCACGAACCGGCGCGCGTCGTCTGCACCGAGCCGCTAGGCGCGCCTGAAGCTGCGCTGAAAGTTCCGGTGGCGCCAATCGCGCCGGAACCATTGCTGCCGCTTGGATCGGCTCCGAGGAAGCCGACGATCGTGATGGCAGCGCCTGCTCCGCTTTGTAGCCTGGCCGTGACCGTCGCATTGGTCAACGGCGCGGGCGCAAACGCGCGCCAGATCTCGGCATCGCCGAGCTGCGCATTTGAGCGCGCCACCAACTGCCACGTCAGGCCGGCGCCCGAAACCGCTGTGACCTGGTTGCTGCCCGATGACGACGCGTCGACTGACAGGAAGGCCAGCAGCAGCTCGTTGTTGCCGGAGGTGGTGAAGGCCTTGCTGTTGATGGCGGAGTAGGCTGCTGATCGGCTGTGCGATGCCGTGAAGTCAATTGCGAGACCGGTGGGCGAGGCGTTTTGTGCCTGCGAAACGCCTGAAATGACTAAGCACAGCGCAAGAAGACCAAGCGTAAAAACTTTCGTACGCTTCATTGGCGCATCAACTTTCCTTACAAGTTTTTGGCCAGAGTCTGCTTATCCAAAGGCACGCGCCGTGCCAAAAACGCCATGCCTTGCGTTTCGCTGCACTTGCGTCGCCGAGCGCAGCCATGCCCCACCAGTGCGGCAGCCGGGCGTGGCAGAAGGCGAGCCACAGTTAGAACCGGCGTGCCACTACTGGCAGATTTGCTTAAGGTGGAAATCCGCGCTGGATGCGGGTTTCGGGCGTTTTTGCGGGCCGCGGCAGGCAACCCGCACACGCCTTGCGGCACCCTGCGCAGCGATGTTCAAGCGACCGCGGCGCCGGGCCGCGGCCTCGGTTGTGTCATATTTAAATGTGACCGAAAGGTGAAGGAGAACTGCAGATGGCAGACGTTACGATCACGGTCCGCCGCAATGGACCATTTCGCGTGGAAGGCCCCATCAAGCTGGTTGATGCCGACGGCAACGAGTATGACCTCTCCGGCAAGCCGGCAATCTCACTGTGCCGCTGCGGCGGTTCGGTGAACAAGCCGTTTTGCGACGGCACTCACTCCAGGATTGGCTTTCAAGCCGCCGAAGCAGCCGTTCGCCGCGAGGAACAAGGCCAGCCTGCCGCTCCCCTGACCAGCGGCAGCCAGACGCAAGGCGCGCCCGGCAAAGCTGCCGGCGATCAGACCGTTCCTCCGCCAAAACCGCGCACCGAGATGTAAGCGCACAATCACCGAATTCGCGCAGCGCGGAAGGTGATCGCGCGCGCAATCGCGAGCGCCGAATTCGCTCGCGGAATTCGCTGATCGCCGAATTCGTGGTTGCGAAATTCGTGGTTGCGGAATTCGCAGTCGCACCATTCGCAGTCGCACCATCGAAGAGCGGCTATGTTGCTGGTGAGCTGAACGGCGCCCGATCAACGCTCTACTCGTAGCGCAGCGCTTCTACGGGATCGAGCCGCGCCGCCTTGATGGCCGGCAGCATTCCGCTCACCAGCCCCACCACCACCAGAATTCCGGTGGCGACCATGAGGCTTGCCGGATCGATGATCAAGCAGATATCGCCGGCTTCGGCGTTCTGCGCAATTTCGCTGTAGAGCGGCAGCCGCCCCGCCGCCATCGAAACCGCATACGCCAGCACGATTCCGAGCACGCCCCCGGCAAACGTGATGGCCATCGCTTCAGCCAGGAACTGCAGCAGGATGTGCCGTCGTTGCGCGCCCAGCGCCTTCTCCACGCCGATCTCGCGCGTCCGCTGCGTGACCGAAACCAGCATGATGTTCATCAGGCCGATGCCGCCGATTCCGAGAGTCAGCATGCCGATGAAGCCGAGCAGCACCTTCAGCCCCAGCGACACAATATGGAACTGCGTTACCTGTTCCATGGCGTTGAAGATCCACACCGCGCGCTTATCGGTGGGATTGAACTGGTGCGCCGCTCCCAGCGTGCTGCGCACCTGGTGCTCCAGGCCTTCATAGTCCATGCCGTCGTAATCGAACCAGATGCCGTCAACGTACTGCGTGTTTTTTAAGTCGCTCATCGCGCTAAACGGGATGTACATCACGCGATTGCTGTTGTCGTCGTCGCCTTCCTGCATCTTCGGCTCGAGCACTCCGACCACCAGGAAGCTGGTGCCGTTGATGCGCACCTGCTCGCCCACGGCGTACCGGCCGGAGAACAACTTGGCCTTGGCTTCTGAACCGATCACCACCACGCGTGCGCGCGCGCCGTCATCCTCATCGGTGAAGAAGCGGCCATAACCGACGTGCAGCGCACGAATCGCCTGGATGCACGAGCGGTCGCCGTTGACCGGAAGCTGATAGGAACGGCCTTCGTACTGCACATCGGCGGTGATGCCGGCGTCAGGCGTAACGTGCCGGATGAGCGGCACCGCGCTTTCCAGCCGCTCCACATCGTCCAACTGCAGCCGCACCTTGACGCCTGCCTTCGAGCCGCCCGCCTGCAGCGAAGTGCGCCCCGGAAATACTCCCATGATGCGCGTGCCCCAGTTGGCGAAAATCGCGTCGATGGCGCGCTCAAAGCCGGCGCCATAAGCCAGCAGCAGCACCACGGTGGCGATGCCCCAGGCCATGCCCAGCATGGTCAGCGCTGCCCGCCGGCGATTGTGCTGCATGGCATTGCCCGCTTCGGTTATGACGTCTTTAAGCATGGAAATTCAAACTCTCATTCACGTCGGCTGCGGCTGGTTCCGTTCCGACGCCGTACCCGGCACATCATTCCTGCCTGAGCGCCTCCACCGGCTCCAGCAACGCCGCCCGCCGCGCCGGATAAACTCCCGCTGCGATTCCGGCCAGCGCCAGCGATCCCACTGCAACAATCGCGCTCATCGGCACCAGCCGCGGCGTGTTGAACCCGGGCGGCTGCGGCACCCGGGCCAGCACGGACATGAACCCCGACGCCACCGCCACTCCTAAACCGCCGCTGAACCCGGTGAGCACTGCGCCTTCCAGCAGGAATTGCGTCAGGATGTTCTTGCGCGTAGCGCCCAGCGCCTTGCGCAGCCCGATCTCGCGCGTGCGCTCCGCCACCGCCACCAGCATGATGTTGATGACCCCAATCGCGCCCAGCGCCAGCGTAACCACGCCTACTCCGCCCAGGAAGTAATCCATGCCAGTAAAAATTTTGCCCACCATCTCCTCTGACTTGATGGTGTCCCAATCTTCAAACGCTTCCTTGTTGGCCGCGTCGAAGCCGTGCCGGCGCGCAACCACTCGCCTCACTTCCTGCTTGGCCAGGTCGTGCTCCTCGCGCGCACGCGGCTGATAATTGATGTAGCTGATGGCGTCGCGCGTGTCGGCGTCTTTCACCGGAAAATACGCACGCATGGTGGAAAGCGGAACGTAGATGGTCGCATTGCGCGGATTGTCTTCGCGCCGGCCGCCCACGTTATCGGCCACGCCAATTACGTCAAAGCGCACGCCGTTCAGCAGGACGTGGTTCCCCACCGGCGCTTCGCCCTGGAAAAGGTTCTTCCGCATCTCGGTGCCGATCACAGCGACGTGGCGGCCCTCGCGCACGTCAGCATCGTCAATCCAGCGGCCGGTCGCGATCGGGACGTTGCGAATCTCGGCGAAGTTCGGCTCGACTCCCAGTACCTGGCCGTTTGAAGTGGCGTGGTCGCTGGCGGACTGCAGGTCGCTGCGCGAAATCACCGGCGTGATGGCGCGCAAGTGCGGGGCCTCGGCCCGCGCGGCCTCAAAATCACCATAGGTCAGCTTGTAAGGCCGGCGATCGGTGTGCTGGCCCGGCACCGCCGGCACCGTGCCGGGGAACATAAACAGCACGTCCTGGCCAAGGGTGGAAAGCTGCTCGTGCTGCCCGCTGCGAAAGCCTTCACCCAGCCCCACCAGCAGCAGCAGCGAACCGACGCCCCAGGCCACGCCAAACATGGTGAGGAACGACCGCAGCTTGTGCGCCCACAGCGTGCCGAACGTCTGCTGGATGATGTCGAGTGTCTTGCGCAAGTGCCCCGCCCTGGATACAAATACGCCGCCGGAACCGGAAAGGTTCCCTGAGAGAAAGACGGCGAATTGCGCTTGATCTTACGGGCGGTCCCAGGCAAAAAACCGCCCGCACTGTGGCTGGACGCCGACGCTGACGCTGGACCAGCGCGAGCGGTTGAGGCGAGGACTAGAAGAAGTCAGTCATATCGGCCGCGCCGTTTGAAGCTCCGGGATAAACCGTGACACCAAGCGCGTCAAGAATCGTGCGCAGCATGCTTTCGTGCTTGTAATAGCTGGTCGAGACGGTCCCGGGCTTGACCGCGGGGCCGATCGCCGTGGTGTAAACCTGCTCAGGGCAGGCGCCCACGGCAGCGTCGCATTCGTCGAACGTGATGAACAGCATTCCGTCGCCTCCCGCCTGGAACGCGGGGCTCTGAAGCACCGGCGCCACCGAAGTAGAAAGAAACGTGTCAGCCGCGCCCAGCGTGCCATCGTGCGCATCGTGCAGCAGATCGGGAACAATGATGGAGTAATTGGGCAACTGGTTCGCCGCCACGTCGCTGGCGAACTCGGTGAACGGCACGATGTTCTGCTGCAGCTGCGTGCTGTTGATCACGTCAGAATAAAA
>JAJPJZ010000336.1 GCA_021323935.1 Terriglobia bacterium
AGTACGAGGCCGTGGAGAAGATCGGCGGCAGCGACGGCAACTTTTCTGTTTCCACGTGCGACCGCCATGGCGAGGCGCACCGATACCGCGCGTGCAAACTCGTGATCGCCACTGGATTTTACGATCGGCCCAACCTGATGAACGTGCCGGGCGAAGACCTGCCCAAGGTCCGGCACTATTACGGCGAGCCGCATCCTTATTTTGATTGCGACGTGATCGTGGTAGGCGCCAAGAACTCAGCCGCAATCGCCGCGCTGGAATTGTGGCGGCATGGCGCGCGCGTCACCATGGTGCATCGCGGCGCCGGCATTCACGAGCGGGTGAAGTACTGGATCCGTCCTGACATCCTGAACCGCATCAAGAATGGAGAAGTGAAGGCTTATTTCAACAGCACGATCAAGCGAATCACGCCAACTTCAGTTGTGCTGGCGACGCCGCAGGGCAGCTTGACGCTGAAGAATGACTTTGTGCTGGCCATGACCGGCTACCACCCTGACTTCGATTTCCTGCGCCGGGCCGCCATAGAACTTGGCGCAGAATGCCGGCCGAAGTGCGATCCTGAAACGCTCGAAAGCAACGTGCCGGGCATTTACCTGGCGGGAGTCATCGTGGCGGGAATGCGCACCGGTGAAATTTTTATCGAAAATGGCCGCTTTCACGGGGCGCAGATTGCCGCCGACCTGAAGCACAAGCTGCGGCCGCATGCTGCAGCCCCTGAGCCTGAGGCCCCGCCTCCGCCGCGCCCCGGCCATTTGCAATCGGCGGAGTGATGATGTCGTCACACATGCGATTTCCTGCCCTTCGCGAAATTCAGGCGTCAGTGCCGCACATCGGCAGCTTCACCGCCCGGTCGAGTAGCCGCCGGGCTCGCAAGGTTCTGCTCGCAGCCGCTATCCTTTTGCTGATGTCGCTTCCGGCCGCGGCCCGCTCCGAAACCGGCTTCCTAAACCGCACGGTCAAGTTGAATGGACTCGAATCGCGCTACCAGGTTTACCTGCCGGCGGGCTGGAACAAGCACTCGAAGTGGCCGGTCATCCTGTTTCTGCATGGCGCCGGCGAGCGCGGCGACGACGGCATCCTTCAAACCGATGTCGGCCTGGGCCACGCCGTTCGGCAGCGCCCGGAGGCGTGGAACAAGTTTGTTATCGTGATGCCGCAGTGCCGCAAAGAGCGCTTCTGGACGCAGCCTGATATGGAGCAGGTGGCGCTGGCCGCGCTGGAGCGCAGCATCAGAGAATTCCACGGCGATCGCTCGCGCCTGTACCTGACCGGAATCTCCATGGGTGGTTACGGCACCTGGAGCCTGGCCTCGCACAACCCGCAGATGTTCGCCGCGCTGGTTGCGATTTGCGGCGGAATTGAAGCGCCACGCGCGCTGCCGGCGCTCAAGACGGATCTCGCCGCCGGCTACGATCCTTACCACGACACCGCACAGAAGATTGGGAAAGTCCCGAGCTGGGTGTTCCACGGCGCCGCTGATCCAGTGGTCCCGGTCGATGGATCGCAGAAAATGGTTGAGGCGCTGAAGGATCTCGGCGGAGAAGTGCGCTACACCGAGTATCCCGGCGTGCAGCACAATTCGTGGGACCGCGCCTACGCTGATCCTGAGCTGCCCGAGTGGCTGCTGGCGCACCACCGATAAAAATTTGGTTTAGGAGCCGACTTGGCGAACGGCGGTCCACTGACCCGATCTGAGCGAAGTTAAAGCTCTACGGTGTCGCCGGTCTGCTCTGACACCAGCCGCCCCACCAGGGGAAGTAATTTTTCTCCCGTCCGGCCCAGGACCCAATCGTGAAGCTCTTCGTTCCAATCGAGCTTAAAGCTGGTCGAAAGCGCCGAAATCCATATCTGGCGGACAGCAGAATTCGGCGAAATCACAAACCGCCCGGGCGGATCGTCAAAGCCGACGTGCAGCGCGCCTGACTGCTCTTCCACTTCCATGTCAACCGAGTCCTCTGCCGCAATCAGCGCGCGCTTAAGCTGCTGCAGGGCAGCCTCTGCAACTCTCTGAAATTGCTGGTCGTCCATGGCGGCATGGTAGCACTTCGCCGACGATTAAAAGGGCGCTCGGCCAGGCAGCGGATCGGTCGTAGCGCGACATCTATTTGCATTGTGCGGCGTTTTGGCGTACACAGGCGCAACACGCGCTTGGCTTCCCCCGCTCGAACGCGCCGGCCCACTTCGACTTGCGACCAATGAGGGGCGTCGCATATGAAAAAACTCATTCTGCTGATCGTTCTGTGTGCGTTCAGCGTGTCAGTGCCCGCCCAGGCTGCGCACAAGAAACACCGCCACCATAAAGGCAACAAGCAGTATCGCGAGCACGTACACCACACCGTCCCGTTCGGCACCTATCCGGCCGTTTAGCTCGCGTGCTCGATCAGAAATTTCGGTCTGGGCCCAAGGTGTGCCCGGCCGCGGCGCCGTGGTGAAATGGAAGCGCCTGCGCTGATTGGCGCCAAAGCAAAAGCCCCGCGCGTGGCGGGGCTTTTGCTCTGAATCTGGGCAGTTGTGGGGCTTTACCAAACGCCTTTGTCGCTGCCGGTAATCTTGTACGCAATCGCCGCTGCTGAGGCCAGCGGAGGCAGCAACGAAAGTCTGAAGGTTGCCGGCACATCGCCTTTCAGCGCCATCGACTGCACCTCATGCGTGTAGAGCCGCGCGCCTTCCGGCATCATGGGCACGCGCAAAAACTTTGCGCGCACGCTGATGCGCTCTGCGCCAAACATTGCTGCTTCACGCACAATCGTCGGCAGCGGCAGCTCAACTCCGCGGTAGCGGCCGGCATAATCGGCCACGATCTTCAAGTAGGTTGCCACTCCCGGCCAAATTCCGCCTTGCTTGGCCGCCGATTTTAGTTCGGCGTAGTCGAGCGCGCCTTCATCCATGAGCCGCGCCGAATTCACCAGGTCACAAATCCTGAAGTAGAAGTGCCGGTACATGCGCTGCAGCGTGGCCACCATGATGCGCTCTTCGGGCGCCGGCACAAAGAAGACGTAGCCGCCCACTTCGCGCTGCACCCGGCGAGTGACAAAACGGCGCGCCAGCGCGGTGTGTTCGCCCGTTTGCCCCAGGCGCTGCACGTGCACTTCAACCGATTCGCGCAGTCCCGGTACCTTGAAATTCCATTTGTTCGCGAGGCGGTCGCCCCAACTGCGCGCTTCCAATTCCGCGCCGAAGCGACGCTTCATCACGTCAACGATGGCGTGCTCGCTGGCCGTGCTGTAAAGGTCAAGATCGTTGCCGAGGTCCGGCGGCCAGTGGTCGAGCGACTTGATTACCGTCGTGGGGCAGCCGTTGGCTTCCAGTTCCGTGCAAATCAGGTGCAGGTGCTTGAGCGCGTTGCTGATGCGCATCTGCTCATTGGCCAGCACCTCCGCCGCCCAGGCTTCCAGCGGCTTGTTGGCGCCGCGCTCGGCGTATTCCAGCACCGGCAGCAGGCCGCGCATCACCACATGGTGAGAATCGGCCAGCGCCGCAAAGCTCTCGAGCTCGGCGGGCGCAAGGCCGGCTACATATTGCTGCGCGCGCTCGCAATGATTCGGATTTAAGGCGAGCATGCTCAGCGCATCAATGCTGGCATTTTCGGTTGACGCAGGCTTGGCAGACACATTCATTTAGATCGTTCCCCGGGGGCAAAGGTAGGCTAACTGTCACTTGGATGTGAGCTGCTGCTCGAAAGTTGGAAGCGAAGGCGAGAGGAAATTAGACTTTTGCGCTGGTTGCCGCAAGCGCGGCAGCCTGCGCTGTAGGATCCGATGCGGCCACTGCACCGGTCGATGTGAGCTGCCGTGCTTCTCTGCGGCTGCCTTTTGACTTTTGCCTTTTGGCGTTTGCCTTTACCCTCAATCGCATGGCCTATTCCGATTTGCGCGAATGGATTGGTGCGCTGGAGCGCGGAGGGGAACTGAAGCGCGTAAAAACCGCGGTCAGCCCCATCCTTGAAGTCACCGAGATTACCGACCGCGTTTCCAAGCGCAAGCCGGCGAGCGGCGCCGCACAGCCTGCGAACGCCGGCGGCCCTGCGCTTCTGCTTGAAAATCTGAAGGATCATCCGGGCGCTTCGCTGCTGATCAATCAGTTCGGCTCTGAGCGGCGCATGAACATGGCGCTCGGCCTCGGCTCGGGACCGGAAGCCTCGCTCGAGCAGATTGCGGAGCGCATTCGCGCGCTCATGGACGTCAAATCGCCGCAAGGCCTGATCGATAAGTTGAAGATGCTGCCCATGCTCGCCGAAATGGGCGCAGTGTTCCCCAAGATCGTCAGTACCGGGCCTTGCAAGGAAATCATCAGGAAGCAGGACCTCAATGTCTTGGACTTTCCGATCCTGCAGTGCTGGCCGCTCGACGCCGGACGCTTCATCACGCTGCCTTGCGTGATCACGCGCGATCCGCGCACCGGCAAGCGCAATGTCGGCATGTATCGCCTGCAGGTGTTCGACGGCCAGACGCTCGGCATGCACTGGCAGCGGCAGAAGGTTGGGGCAGAGCACTACCGCGACGCTATGCGCCGCGCCGCCCAAGGCGATAGCAATCGTTCAGCCGCGGTTGACGTGATGGCGCGCACTGGCGGCGGCGCCATTGCCCCTGAAGGCGACCGCCCCGGCGGACGCATCGAAGTCGCTGTCGCCATCGGCACGGAGCCAGCGCTGACGTTTTCCGCCATCGTGCCGGCGCCGCCCGAAGTTGAAGAATTCCTGATTGCCGGCTTCCTCCGGCAAAAGCCCGTTGAATTGGTTAAATGCGAGACCGTTGATCTCGAAGTGCCCGCCTCGGCCGAGATCGTGCTCGAAGGTTACGTCAACCTTGACGAGCTGCGCACTGAGGGCCCGTTCGGCGACCACACCGGCTTCTACTCGCTGGCCGATGAGTA
>JAJPJZ010000383.1 GCA_021323935.1 Terriglobia bacterium
CGCCCTTGACGCGGTCAATTACCCGTCCCTTGATGGCGGCCTTGTGATCGTAGGCAGCTTCAATTTCATCCCACGCGCGCAGGCGAGCGGCCCGCTCGTACGACAGCTTGGTGTAACCCTCTTCGGTTTCGCCGCGCACGATGGTGACGGGAATTTCGTCGCCGCTTTTGAACGGAACATTGCCGTCGTGGTCGCGCACTTCGGCAATCGGCACCATGCCTTCTGACTTGGCGCCAATATCGACCACCACATGCGTGGCGGTAACGTTGACCACAGTGCCGCGAACGACGTTGTCGTCGCTGGGCTCGGCTTCGGCCGATTCGGCTTCGAAGCTCTCCAGCGCCGAGGCAAAGTCATCCATATTGGCCTGCGAAGCCGCCTGCGAGCTGCCGTGGGAAGACGATTGCGAAGACTGGCCCGATTGACCGGCCGCCGGCGCCTCATGCGAAGCCGCAATCTGCGCGGCGGTTGAGGCATGCTCCTCGCCGTGGTGCTCGGGCGGAGCTTCGGTCGCAACGCTTCCGCTGCCGTTGGAATTGCTGTTGGTGGTCAGGTCGTCAGTTTCGTGTTGGTTGCGGGCTGTGACGTCGTCGAGCAAGGTTATTCCTGTCTTAGTCTGGCGGCGCCCGCGCGGGCTTGGCAGTGCAAACCCAGGCGGCGCTCGTTCGGGAGTTTTGCCCCGTTCCACTGCGGCAATCGCAAGATTGGCGCGTATGGCCCCGGTTTCGAGACCCTCAACCACTCACGTTTTGCGGTGCTTGCGGGGGAACTGCGGGCTTGAACCAGAAAGGCGAAGTCTTCGCCCTAAGACCTTCTGAGTGTAGCAACGGCACGCGCGGAGTGTCAAACCCGCAGGCGCACGGCCCCGCTTGCAGGCCGCAGGAATTTGAGAACGAAGCTGAAAAAGCGCAGTCTTTAGCATAGAGAGTTGAAGATCGTTCGCAAGAGGCGCCGGCAATTGCCGGTGAGACTGAGCTGATATGGCCGTGCCGGCGGAACTCGTGCACGCAGGGAGCATCGCCATCGCGCAACCAGCGGAAGACGAACTTGAGGTGCTGGTGCGCGAGCATGCCCGCCTGGTGTATCGCATTGCCTTTTCGGTGCTGCGCAATCCGCATGACGCTGAGGACGCCGTGCAGGAAGTGTTTGTGCGCGTGCTGCGCAGCCGGCACCGCCTGCGCGAGGTGACCGACCCGAAAGCCTACCTGGCGCGCGCCGCCTGGAACGTGGCGCTCGACTCGAGGCGGCGGCACCATGAAGTTTCCATCGACGTCGCGCCGCATGACGAAAGCTCGCCCGCGGCGGCCATCGCCGAGCTGCACTCGACCGGCGCCAGCCTGGAGCAGATTGCCAGCGACCGCCAGATGATGCGTTTTGTCGAGAGCGCGATCGAGGAGCTTCCCGCAGACCTGCGCGACGCGCTGCGGATGGCCACGGTCGAGGAGCTTTCAGCCGCCGAGGCCGGCGCCATCCTGGGCGTGGCCGAAGCCACCGTACGGACGCGCGTGTTCCGCGCCCGCCAAATCCTGCGCGAAAAATTGGCAAGCATTCTGGAGAAGCGCCATGCCCGAAAAGCATGAAATTGATCAACAGGCCGCCGAACTGCTGGAGCGCGCGCTCGGCCGCTATGCGGGCGAACCGCTCGCCGGCCTCGAAAAGCGCACCCTGGCCCGCCTGCGCAGCGAGCAGGAAACCATGGCTGCGCGTTTTTTTAACCGTGCCCGGCTGCGCCGCTGGATCGCCGTGGCGACCGCGGGTGCCGCAACCGTGGCCGCGTCATTGGTCATTGGAATCCAGGTGGGCCAGCATCGCGCCGACGCCGTGTGGCAACAGCGGCTGGCGAATGCTTCGGGCATATGGAATTCGGTTGGCCCGGCCGGGAAGGTGGCGATTACCGCCGCTGCCCCAACTGAAAGCAGCCGGCCGCCTGCAGTTCATGCCGTGCACGTAGCGAGGCGGCATACGGCCCGCGCGGCCGCGACGCGCGCCGGCAAAGCGGCCCAGTTTCCCAGCCCCGCGCCGCTTACGCCGCAGGAGCGCAGCCTGGCAGGGCTAGCCGCAACCGCCGACCCGGCCACGCTTTCATCGCTGGCGCGCACCATGCAGTCTGAAAATTCAAGTTTTGCCGATTACGTTCGGCAACACAGCGAGCCCGATGTCCGGCCGCCGCAGTAGGGACCGCACTCCACGGCACACAAGGAGCCACAACATGAAAACGCTGACCATGCTGATTGCTGCCACCATGATGGCTGCGCTCCCCCCAGTTGCGCAGGAACAGAAGCCGCCGCGTTCAGACGCTGCTCCGAGCGTCCACCAGGAACCCGCGCGCGAAAGCTACCGCCTCGACTACACGATTACCGAAACGGAAGACGGCAAGAAGGTCAACGCACGCACTTACACGTTGATGTGTGAAGATCGCGGCATTTCGACGCGCGGGGTGCTCAAGATCGGCTCGCGCGTACCCATCGTGACCGGAACGCCTGCTCCCGGCGGCGGCGGGAGGGAATTTACATATCTTGATCTCGGCATCAACATTGAAGCCTGGCTTGACACCACCACCAGCAATGAAATTACGCTGGCTTCAACGGTTGAGATGAGCAGCGCCGCCGATTCCACGATCAACCAGGCCAGCGCTCCGGTCATCCGCCAACTGAAGGTCAGCGCCAACAATGCAGTCGCGATCGGCAAGCCGGTCGTCATCGCCACGGCCGACGATGTCGCCAGCCATCGCCAGTTCCAGATCCAGGTGGTTGCAACCCGGCTGAAGTGACGGCCCGGCGGCGCCCCTCACTTGCGCGCCGCTAGTTTCCGCAGCTCGAATTTGTGGGCAACGATCATGTTCTGGTAAAGCGCTTTCATGCGGCAGAACTCATAGCCTTCGCGGCCATCAAGGAAGCCGCGGCGGATCACGAAGGCGTAAGCGAAATAAACCAGGCCGCGCGCGGGAAGCCGCCATGACAGGCGCTTCAGCGCTTTGCGGCGCAGCATAGGGTCGCGGCTCACCAGCTCGCCAAGCGAAATGCCCGCCTGGTGCGAGGCTTCAAATTCGGCTTCGCGCGCCGCATACGTCGCCTGCCGCCGCAGCCACTCTTCCATTCCCTTATGGTTTTCGTCGATGAGCGCATGCTGCAGCTCACCGATGCTGCCTTCGACTTCCTGCGTCTCTGCGTGGCCACGATTGATGTATCGCACGCGCCCGCTGCGCACCAGCCTTACCACCCAGTTCGGATACAGGCTTGAGTGCTTGAGCCACTTGCCCCACATATGAAGCTTGCGCCGCAGCCTGAAGGCGGCAAGCTCCGGGCCGGCATTCGCCAGCGACTCGGCCACTTCCTCGGCCAGCTCGGGCGTAACCCGCTCATCAGCGTCGAGGATCAGCACCCACTCGTACTTCGGATCACAATGCGCCATCGCCCAGTTGCGCTGGTCTCCAAAGCCGGTGAACTCGTGCTGAAAAACGCGGGCGCCGTGCTCGCCGGCAATTTGCAGAGTGCGATCGTCGCTGTAGGAATCGACCACAATCACGTCATCAATACGCTCAAGGCTGCGCAGGCAGAACGGCAGGTTGACCTCTTCGTTCAGGGTAAAAATCATTACCGAAACCGGAATCGTCCTGGCCAGCGAGGCAGCCAGGCGGGCAGCCGAAGAGAGTGGAGAATTCTGTGGGAACACGGCGGGCTTCATTATGGCAAAATTGCCTTCCTTGAAGGTCCTCCACGTCATTGCTTCGGTAGCGTCCGTCACCGGCGGTCCGGCGACGGCGATTGTGGGCATGTGCCGTGCGCTTGCC
>JAJPJZ010000071.1 GCA_021323935.1 Terriglobia bacterium
AGCGCCATGCGGTTGCCGTTGGTGGGGTCAATCCACATCTCGTGGTTGTCACCCCCGCCGATCGAGGGCGGAGGGCTGAGGGTGCGGCCGCCATCGAGCGTGTGCGAGAGCGCGGCGCTGAAGAAGTAGATTTCGTTTTCGTTATCAGGCAGCACTTCCATGCGGGTGTAGTAATGGGTGCGGCCGCGGATGTTGCGATCGCTGTTCACCAGTTGCCAGTTTTCGCCGCCATCATCAGAGCGCCACAGTTGGCCGTTCTGGCCGGGGTTGCCGTTCCAGGGATTGCCGTCGCCGGTTTCAAACAGCGCGTAAACCCGCTTGGAATCGTTCTTGGCCACGCGCACGGCAATGCGTCCGACGGGCGGATGAGGCAAGCCATGGCCTTCGAGCCTGGTCCAGTGGGCGCCGCCATCGGCGGAGCGCCACAGGCCGCTGCCCGGGCCGCCGCTGACGCGGCCGTAGGTGTGGATTTCAATTTGCCACATGCCGGCGAACAGGATCTGCGAGTTGTTCGGGTCCATTGCCATATCAGAACAGCCGGTGTTCTGATCGACGAACAGCACGCGGTCCCAGGTCTTGCCGCCGTCAAGGGTGCGAAACACGCCGCGCTCCTGCTGCGGCCCATAGGCGTGGCCCAGCGCGCAGGCAAACACAATGTTGGGATCGTGCGGATCGACCACGACGTTGCCGATGCGCCCGGTCTTCTCCAGGCCCATGCGCGTCCAGGTCTTGCCGGCGTCGGTGGACTTGAAGATGCCTTCGCCTACCGAGATGTGGCTGCGGATGAAAGCCTCGCCCGTGCCGGCCCAGACGATGTTGGGATTCGAGGGAGCGACCGCCAGCGATCCGATGGACGAGACTGGCTGCGAATCGAAAATCGGGTCCCAGTGAACGCCGCCGTCGCTGGACTTGAAGATGCCGCCCGAGGCCGCGCCTACGTAATAGACCAGCGGATCGCCGGCAATGCCTACCACCGAATCGGCGCGGTTGCCTTCGGGGCCGAGATAGCGAAACTTCAACTGGCCGTAAACTTCAGGATTGATTGCCGGCGCCTGCGCTGATGACATCACGGAGGCAAGCAGCAGGGACAGCAGAGCGATCATCTTCATCACACGGACCTCAATCAGAATTGCACAAAGAGAAGTGCGCCATCATAGAAGGCGGCAGCCGGGAAATCAATTTGCAGGTGGG
This sequence comes from Terriglobia bacterium, assembly GCA_021323935.1. Classification (GTDB taxonomy): domain Bacteria; phylum Acidobacteriota; class Terriglobia; order Terriglobales; family Acidobacteriaceae; genus JAFAIN01. Next base: position 1,192 of record JAJPJZ010000071.1, read on the forward strand.
TGCGGCGGTTTTGGCAATTCGCCGATCGTGACGTCCGGCTTCAGACCTGGAGCCGGGCGCGGACGTCACGAGGGCGAAAAAGGCCGCACATTGGGCCGCCTACGGGGCTTTAATGATCAGCCCGGCGATGTTGCGCTCACGCAGCGTGTTGTTGAACGCCGGCACGTCACCGGCAATGATCTGCTGAATTTCGCGCTGCGCTTCATCCCCTTGCTGCTTGTACATTTGCGCCACTTGCACCTGCTGCGTAGTGGGCGCGAAGTCAGAGCTGGAGATTTCCGCAATCAAGTAGCTGATCCTGCTCATCAGCATGGGCGCGAAGCGAACATCATCCTGGCCGTGGCCGGTGTCGCGGAGCTGGAGCAGCTTGAGCTCGGCGTTCACCAGCTTGTCATTGAGCTGCTGTGCTGACTGGCGAATCTGCCGGCCGGCTTCATCGTTCACCAGCTCGCGCACCAGCGCGCCCAGTTGCGCGCGCAATGCCTCGACCTGGTTCACGCTGGAAGTGAGCGTGGCGAACTCGTCGCGCAAGGCGGCCACGAACTGGGTTTGCGCGTTGATATCAGCCTCAGTTCCGCTGGAATGCGGGTCTTTGATCACGTTCAGCTTCTGGCTCTGATCCTGGCCGCCAACCGTGAGCGTGACGGTGTAAGTTCCGGGCGGTGCCAGCATGGAGATGCGGTTGGCGTCAGGCGCAGGGCGCGAGCCGTCGCGGCCCATGGGGAAATCGGGCACGAACAGCGGCGGCGTGCGCAGGCGGATTGCGGGCGTCGCATCGGTGCGCAAGTCCCAATACACGCGATTGATGCCCTGGTGCAACTGGCACTGCTGCGGGCCTTCTGCGCCTTCTTCGCGCTGCGGCGCAAGCGGACCGAGGGGCGCAAGCTGCGGCTGGCCGGGATGCTCAGCCGGAGGAGTGGTCTGCGCTCCCGGCTGCGTGCCTTGTTCCTGCTGCTGCTGTTGTGCGCGGCGGCCGCCGCCCTGGCCGGGCGCAACGCGCTCGCTGCCGCAAGCGATGCTGCGCACCACTTTGCCGCCGGCGTCTTTGATGGTGATGCGGGCGCGGTCGTTCTGCCCGGGCGCCGACTTCAAGAAGAAGTTGATATCCGCACCATAGGGCGGGTTCTGGCCGGCAGTGGGATCGTACTGGAACGAAGCCGGCTGCGTGATGGGCCGGAAGCGATAGGCGTCGCGCACGGCGAACAGGTGCGCGGCGGCGTTCTCAACCTCAGGCGTAAATGTCTCCAGCGGCGTCAGGTCATCGAAGATCCAGAAGCCGCGGCCGTAAGTGGCAATTGCCAGGTCGTGGAATCGCTCCTGCACGGTCATCCAGTAAACCGGCGCATGAGGCAGGTTGGTCTGCATGGGCTGCCAGTTGGCGCCATCGTTGAATGAAACGTACAGGGCGTTTTCCGTGCCGAGGTAAAGCAGGCCGCGGCGGAAGGGATCCTCGCGGATGCAATGCGCGTAGCTCAGCATGGAATGCGGAATGCCGTTGGTGATCATGGTCCAGGTGCGGCCGTAATCGCCGGTCTTGTAAACCAGCGGATCGCGGTTGTTCATCTGGTGGCCATCGACGGAGATGTAAGCCGCGCCCGCCTCGAAATGCGAGGGTTCGATGTTTGAAATCGTCATCCAGGGCGGCAGGTTGGGAATGTTGCGGGTGACGTTGGTCCACTCGCCGCTGCCGCGCTTCACCCACACCAGGCCATCGTTGGTGCCGGCCCAGAGCGTGCCCGCTTCCTTCGGCGATTCGGCGATGGCGAACACCACGCCGGCATATTCCACTCCGATGTTGTCAAACGTCAGGCCGCCGCTGGGGCCCATTCTGCTGCGGTCATTCAAAGTGAGGTCAGGGCTGATGACCTGCCAGGAATTGCCGCCATCCCTGGTCACGTGCACAAACTGGCTGCCGACGTACACGGTGTTGTGGTCGTGCGGCGAAATTGCAATGGGAAACTCCCAGTTGAAGCGATACTTCACCTCGGCCGCAGTTGCGCCCGAACAATTGTCAGGCCACACTTCAACATCGCGCGCCTGATGGTTGCGCATGTCATAGCGCACCACGGCGCCGCACACGCTGCCCGAGCCGGTGCCGCTTGACCAGATGATATTGTCGTCCTTGGGATCGGCGGTGGCAAAGCCGCTTTCGCCGCCGGCCACGGGCCGCCACACGCTGCGCGAAATGGGGCCGGCGCCGCCGCCCCCGCCGCCTCCGCCGAAGCCGAATTGCAGGCTGTTGCTGGGGCCGCCGTACGAGCTGCCATCCTGCTTGTTGCCGAAGACGTTGTAGGGAATCTGGTTGTCGGTGGTGACGTGGTAAATCTGCGCGATCGGCAGGCTCACGTGGTTCCAGGTGCGGCCGTGGTCCACTGAAATGCTGACGCCAGCGTCGTTCACGACTGCCATGCGGTCGGCGTTCGTGGGATCAATCCACATCTCGTGATTGTCGCCGCCGGGACTGGCGGGAAGCGGCGTGAGAGTGTGGCCGCCATCGAGCGTGTGGGAAAACGCGGCGCTGAAGAAATAGACTTCGTTCTCATTGTCGGGAGAGATTTCTTCGCGCGTGTAGTAGTGAGTGCGGCCGCGGATGTTGCGGTCGTCGTTGACCATCTGCCAGTTTTCGCCGCCATCGTCAGAGCGCCAGAGTTGGCCCTGCTGCGTAGGCTGGCCGTTGAACGGATCGCCGTCGCCGGTTTCAATCAAGGCGTAGATGCGGCGCGAATCCTTTTGCGCAATGCGAACCGCGATGCGTCCGATCGGCGGATGCGGCAAGCCGTGGCCTTCGAGCTTCGTCCAATGCGAGCCACCGTCGGTGGAGCGCCACAGTCCGCTGCCCGGGCCGCCGCTGGAGCGCCCATAGGTGTGAATTTCAATTTGCCACATGCCGGCGTAAAGAACCTGCGAGTTGTTCGGATCCATGGCGAGATCAGAGCATCCGGAGTTCTCATCCACGAACAGCACGCGCTCCCAGTTGCGGCCGCCGTCCATGGTGCGGAAGACCCCGCGCTCAGGCTGCGGCCCGTAGGCGTGGCCGAGCGCGCAGGCGTAAACCACGTTGAGATCATGCGGGTTCACGATGACGTTGCCGATGCGCCCGGTCTTTTCCAGGCCCATGCGTGTCCAGGTCTTGCCCGCGTCGGTTGACTTGTAAATTCCTTCGCCCACCGAGATGTGGCTGCGAATGTAAGCTTCGCCGGTCCCCGCCCAAACGATGTTGGGATCGCTGGGGGTAACGGCGAGCGCGCCAATGGATGAAACCGGCTGCGAATCGAAGATCGGTTCCCAGTGGATACCTCCGTCGCTGGTCTTGAAAATTCCGCCTGACGCGGCGCCGACGTAATAAATCCACGGATTGCCCGGGATCCCGGCGACGGCGTCCGTGCGATTGCCCACCGGCCCGATGTAACGAAACTTGAGTTGGCTGTAAACCTCAGGCGTGATTTGCTGGGCCTGCAGGAACAGTGGAGAAGCGCAAACCAGGGCAGGGAAGAGCAACCACAGCACAGCTTTCTTCATTCGGCGGAACCTCGCGCGTAAATTCGCGAACGCAATGCGCGCGAATCATAATGGCGAGGCGCAATGAAATCAAATTATCTCGTGGGGCGAGGCACTGGGCCGAGCCCCAGCAGGCGCGCCGCATTTTCTCCCAGGATCTTGCGCCTGATCTCCTCGCCGGCGTTCACCGCGCCAAGGCTGGCCAGCATCTTTTGGATGCTGCCGATCTGGTGCGGATAATCACTGCCGGCCAGGATGTGATCGGCGCCGGCAAACGCAATCGCCAGCTCGATTGCTCGCGGATCGAAATTCACCGTGTCGTAGTAAAAGCGCTTCAGGTACGTAGTCGGCGGTTGCGAGATGTTGGCGCGGCATTCCTTGAAGGCTTCAAAGCCGCGGTCGAGCCGCTCCGCCAGGTAGGGAATGGCCCCGCCCAGGTGGCCAAGCAGCCAGCGAATGCGCGGAAAGCGCTCAGCCACTCCGCTGAACACCAGTCCTGCGGCAGCCAGCGTCGTGTCACACAGGAAGCCGACCAGCGGCATCAGCCAGTAATCCAGCATGGCTTCAACCCCCACCGGGTGCGTGGGATGAATCATCAACACTGCGCCGGCGTCGTCGGCAGCTTCATAGAGCGGCCAGAAGCGCTGATGGTAAAGCGCAACTCCGTTCACGTTGCTGAACAGCATGGCGCCAGGCAGATGGAGCTCGCCGGTGGCGCGGCGAAATTCATTGACGGAAGCGCCGGGATCGTTCAGCGGCAGCGTAGCCAGTGCCGCAAAGCGGCCGTGCCGGTCAGCGACCACGCGCGCAAATGCGTCGTTCACCAGCGCCGCCAGCCGCGCTGCTGCGCGCGCCTCCTCCACGTGGGTGCCCGGAGTGGTGAGCGAAATAAGCTGAGTATCGACCCCGGCCTCGCGCAGCACCTGCTCGCGATAGTCAATATCGCGATGGCCCGGCACGCACACGTTGTAGTCGCCGGGGTAGTGAACGCAGGGATTGCCTTCTGCGTCGCGAGTGACGCGCACGTTACTCGGTCCGTGCTCCAGCGCGTCAAGGTATGCCGGCGGGTAATAGTGGTTGTGGACGTCAATAATCATTTTGTGGGCCGAAGTTCGGAAGTGCGGCGTCACGAGGCACCGCTGTGCAGCTTGGCGTTGCGCAACGTCTTGAGTTGCGCATTGCGTCGCCAAACAAAATACACCGGCAGGCCGAGCAAGATCACGCCGAAGCCCCACGCCGCATTGCGAATGTCAGCCGCGGCCTGGTTGAGCGCAACAAACAATGCTGCCGCGGCGAACAACGCGGCCACGGCCATTTTGATCCGGCGATTTTCAGGCTTAAAAATTGTGCGCCGGCGGATCAGGCCAATTCCGAGCAGCGCGAAGAAAATCCATTCGGTGTACACCACGCGCACAAAAAGCTGGCGGTAAGTGCTGGTGGCGATCAGCAGCGCGCTGATTGCGGCCTGCGCGGCGATGGCGAGGTAAGGCGTGCGGAAGCGAGGGTGTACGGCTGCAAACCAGGGGAAGGCGAGACCATCATTCGCCATGGCGTAATAGACCCGAGGTCCCGCCAGAATGATGCCGTTCAACGAACCCAGCGCAGAAACGATCACGACCACGGCAATCATGGCCGCGGCTTCAGGGCCGAGCACGCGCTGGGCAGCGTCGGCGGCCACGCGCGTGGAACGCGTAACGTCACTTGCGGGCAGCACGTACTGGTAGGCGGCATTCAGCAGCATGTAACAGGCGGTCACGATCAATACTCCGATAACCAGGGCGCGCGGCAATGTGCGCTGGGGCGAGCGGGTTTCGCCCGCCGTGTAGGTCGCCATGTGCCAGCCGCCAAAGGCGAACAGGCCGGCTGCAATGGCGATGCCCATGCTCCGGGCTGATGCGGCGGCAGCCATCTGCGCTTGGGCGGCGGCCTCGCGATGTGCGGGCGCGCCCAGCGCAAACAGCAGCACCCCAAGCGCGGCAATGGCCAGGACTTTGGCGGCCGTCAGGATTACCTGGATGGCGCCGCCGGCACGCACGCCCAGGTAGTTCGCAAACGAAAGCGCCATCACGGCCGCGATCGCCAAGCCGCGCATCCCGCCTTCGCTGAGCGGAACGAAATACCCGGCGTAACGCGCCATGACCACCGCGATGGCAGCGATGATGCCGGAGTGCATGCTCCAGAACATCGACCATCCCCACAGAAACGCCAGCGGCCGGCCATACAGCCGCTTCAGGAAGACGTACACGCCGCCGGTTTCGGGGAAGACGCGCGCCAGCTCGGCGCAAACCAGCGCACCGCATAACGTCAGCAATCCGGCAGCAAGCCACGCGCTCAGGGCTGCCCGCGGGTCAGGTACGAGGCGCGTGATCTCCGAAGGCTGGGCAAAAATCGAGGAGCCCACAATGATGCCGACCACCATCGCCACTGCCTGCGGCAAGCCGAGCGAGCGCCGGAGATTCGCCTCTGCGGGCACGCACAGACGTTAAAAGCTGCACCTGGATTCTCAAAGGTAAAAAGCGAAGCCCTCGCCGGCTTTGCACTTTCAGGTTTGACCTTTTAACGTTGTTGCCGTGCCTCTTGAGTTGACTCCCGAACAGTTCAGGACCGTGGCCGCTGAGATTACGCGGATCGCGACCGAGTACCTGGCGTCGCTTCCGGCGCGCCCCAGCCTGCCGCCTGATTTGCGCGGTGAAGAAATCCAGGCCGCGCTTGCTGAGGCGCTGCCGATGAGCGGGCGAGGCATGAGCGCGCTGGCCGACCTGCAGAAGATCATCGAGCGCTCTCGCCCCAACAGCCCGCGTTTTTTTGCTTACGTTATGGGATCGGGCGAACCGGTTGCTGCCGCCGCCGACCTGCTTGCCAGCGTGCTAAATCAAAATGTCACGTCCTGGCGATCCGGGCCCGCGGCTGCGACCCTCGAACACCTGGTGGTGAGCTGGCTGGGTGAGGCAATCGGCTGCGCCGGATTTCGCGGATCGTTGTGCGGCGGCGGTTCGGCTGCCAACCTGATGGCGCTCGCCATGGCGCGCGAATCGCGGCTGCCCGCAAATGAAGCCGGCGCGCAGCCTGCCGTTGTTTACTGCTCGGCTGAAGCTCACATGTCAATCGGCAAAGCCGTCGCGCTGCTTGGCCTGGGGCGCGAGAACCTTCGCCACATTGCCGTGGACGCCGAGTTCCGCATGAGCACTCGCGAACTCGAGGATGCCGTTGAGCGCGACCGCCGCGAAGGGCGCCGGGCGATTGCGATCGTCGCCACTGCCGGCACTGTGAACACTGGCGCGATTGATCGCCTGCAGGAAGTGGCCGCCGTTGCTCGTGCCAACAACCTGTGGCTGCACATCGATGGCGCGTTTGGCGCGCTCGCCGCGATTGCCGTGTCTGAAAAATTCGCTGGTCTGAACCTGGCTGACTCAATTTCGCTCGACCCCCACAAGTGGCTCTACCAGCCAGTCGATTGCGGCTGCCTGCTGTTTCGCGATTCCGAAGCCGCGCACGCTGCCTTTTCGCACAGCGGCGATTACGCGCGGTCGCTCTCGCATGATCCGATTGAGGGCTTCGCTTTCTTTGAGGAGTCCTTGGAGCTCTCGCGCCGCTTTCGCGCGCTGAAGCTCTGGCTCTCGCTCCGATATCACGGCCTCAACAGCTTTCGCCAGGCGATTGCAGCCGATTTGCAGCACGCGCAAATGCTGGCCGCGCTGATTGATGCCGAACCGCGGCTCGAGCGCGTTTCAGCGGTTGAACTGAGCGCCGTCTGCTTCCGCTATAAAGCTGCGGACCGTGATGCCGCCAACCAGGCGATTCTACAGCGCATGATCCGGCGCGGACGCGTTTATCTATCAAACGCGACCATCGGCGGACACTTCGCGCTGCGCGCCTGCTTCATGAACCACCGCACTACTGCTGAAGACGTTCGCGCCGTTGTCGAACAGACGCTCGCAACCGCTGACGAACTTGGCCTGTAAATGCGCAGCGCTGGGTGAAGCGTTGTCACGCGTGGAAGTGCACCGCCAGTTGCGATTAGCGCGCAGGTCAGGTTGGCTTAATCTGCGGGGGGCTTATAGCCGGACTTGGCGTGCACCTGCAGGCGTTCGGCGGCGTTGCTGGGCGGGTTGGCCGTCACTTTAATCTTGCGGAACTTGCCGTCGTTGGCGCGCGCGGTTCGGTATCCCAGCACATACTGGCTGCGCAATTCGTGGCTCACGGCCGAGGCTGCATCGGGCAGCTCGGAGGCATTGCGGATCGAAACGGTGTGGCCGCCGCTGGCTTCGGTAATCGATTTCAGCAGGCGCTCGCCATTCCACTCTTCCGCCGTTTTGAACACTGCGCTGTAGATGCCGATGGCATAAATCTGCACGTCCGATTCTTCCACCATGTGCTTGATTTCGCGCGAGCTGTAGCGGCTGTGGTTGTCGCCGCCGTCAGAGATGATCAGCAGCGCCCGCCGCTGGTAGCGGGCATTGCGCATCTTGTTCAGGCCGAGGTAAATCGCATCCAGCAGCGCGGTATGGCCGGCAGGCTGGGCCTCGCCCATGCGCGCTTCTACCGTGGCCAGCGAAGTGGTCGAGTCGGCCAGCACGGCCGGATCGTCGGAAAACGTAATGACGAAATAATCGTCCTGCGGGTTCGAGTTCTTGAAGAATTCAATGACTGCTTCGCGGGCAACATCGATCTTGTCTTTCATGCTGTTGCTGACGTCGAGCAGCACGCCCAGGGAAATCGGCGCGTCTTCATCTGAAAAATAGCGGATGGGCTGCTCCACCGAATCTTCAAACAGCGAGAAGTTTTCCTTGCCCAACCCCATCACCGGCCGGTTCATTGCGTCGCTCACCGTCACCGGCACCAGCACCACATCAACGTTGAGCTGCAACGGGCGCATGCGCGTGACCAGCGGCATGGCCGCATCGCGCTGCGGCAACTGCTGCTGCGCGGCGACGGGCCCGGACCCATCCTGCGGCTGCGCCAGCATGGGCTCCGGCAGCGAAGAAAGCAAACAGGCGGTAATGAAAAGGCTGGAGCCGAAGGAGCGGGCGAAAGGCCGCAAGGACATAATCGCTGCCATTGAAATCCAAGCCCAGCGCGGACTTCCACGCGCCGTGAGGTCGAGAATCGTACCACAACCTTCAGCAGCTTGGGCCTGTGAAAGTGATGGCAAAAATAAAGCACCCGGTTGCGCCGGGTGCTTGCAGGATGTGCCTTTCGGAATCTCGCGGTCCTTGTGGACCGGATTTTTGGTTACGCCTGATTACCAGCGCAGCGTGGGCCCGATCATGAACTTCAGGTTGTGGTTGGCGCCGTTATCGAAGTACATGAGATCGCCAACTTCAGCCCTGATTCCGATTCCATGCCGCATGCCGAGCTCAACGCCCGCACCGGGATAAAACACGCCATTCGTGTCGCCCGAGGTGATGTTGTTTACCGCGTTGGCGAATCCCACCGCGCCGCCGTTCTTGTTCGAGGAATTGAAGTTCAGGAAGCCGCCCTTCAGTTCAAAGAACGCCTTGAATGGCCCTGCGGGCACCTGGAACTTCGGACCGAACATGCCTTCCAACAGCCGGATGTTTGAGGTGAAGGAGTTGGTGCCGACCGTGGTACCGGTACCTGTTCCGCTGGTGGTCACGCCGGTGAAGGTCACGGTCTGCGCCGGCTGATAGCCCATGTTGGCCTCAAGCTGGACCCATTTGTTCACGTTGAATCCGATGGACGCCGCGGGTCCCCAGAAGTTTGCGTTGCCGGCGTGCGACAGCCGCGTGTAGTCGGCGTAAACGCCAACTTCACCATGCTCTTCCTGCGCCATCAATGCCGGCGCCAGGAATGCGACGGCCAGAATCAACAACCCTGCGATCCGTTTCATGCTCACTATCCTCCCAGGAGTACGTTTGCATCCCCACGCGCAGCGCCGGCGCCGAGGCATTACCTCTGAGCTTCGGCTACGAAGTCCTCAACTCATCTGAACAGCGATGGGCCGATAAGCTTCCACTGCTACCCTGCGGCAGCCCTGCTTCGTTGCAGAACACCCAAGGTTGTTCTAAGGGACGTTACCTGCTTCGATGAAGGGGCTGCGCACGAGGTGGGCTGCCCTTGAAGTTGTTCCGGGGTGGCTTCTGGGCCGGTACTCTGGGCAGGCGCAGCTTGCGATCAGCGGCGGTTCAGCAGCTCAGCTAACTGTTGAACTTCGTTGCGGATCAGGCTGAGCCGCGAGGCCCTGACGCTGGGAAAGGGAAGCGAGGCTTGCGAGCGGCCTGCTTTTTTTTCGCTGCCCAAGAAGTGGCGGGCGCCGGCGATAGTAAAGCCGCGGCCGTAAAGCAGGTCGCGAATGCGCAGCACGGTTTCGACGTCCTGCCGCCGGTACATGCGCTGGCCGGTGTTGCTCTTTACCGGCTTGAGCTGCGGGAACTCGCTCTCCCAGAAGCGCAGCACCGATGCCGGCAGCCGGCAAAGCTCAGAAACTTCGCCGATACGGAAGTAAAGCTTCTCGGGAATCGCAACCGGCTCCAGGTGGCGCGTGAGGCGCGCGCGCGCCGGCGGCAGCGGCTTTGCGCGCTTGCTGTGCACCGTGCGGGTTGCGGCCTTGCCTGCCATCTGTGGTTCCGCGCCTAGGGTACGTTTCGGGGTGTTGCCGGGTCAAACAAAAATGGCCTCCTGGAAAGGAGGCCGACGACTTCATATTGGCCCTTGAAGCCGTGGCTTAGTGCTTCTTCGCCTTTTTCTTTCCAGCAGCTTTTTTCTTTGCAGGCATTGTTTGTTCCTCCTGGAACATTCCCTTGAAGTTGCAAGCCGCCCATTACTTGGGTAGAGGCTCACACTGGCACCAGATATTGAGGGTCATTAAGCGTGATGTCAACACCATTTTTTCCACAGATATCCAGTTTGATACTGCGACGCACCCGATCTGCTGACCTGAATGCAACGGCGGCGAGAGGGGGCGGCCCAAAAGACAATCTGCGGCCGGTTGCTGCGGTCGCGCAGGCAAAGCATTGCGTTTGCTGCGAAAGCAGGCTGAAACGCGGTGTTCCGGTGCGACGCGCATTCAGCCGCACCCGCAGATGCGACTTTGTTCAGGCCGTTTTTTGCACACCGGCAAACCTGCTTTGCCGCCGTGCATCTCTCTGAAAGGCGGCATCCGGATACCCCGGCACGATGTGCACACCGGGCGCGTTGGGGAGCGATGTGCGCGAAGATCATTGGAGGACTGAATGAAGAGTTTCCTGTTTGGATTTGGATTGGGAATTGGTCTTGGCGTTCTGTTCGCGCCCATGAGTGGCGAACAGACGCGCCGTAACCTGGCCGACCGGGCAAACGACCTTGCCGATACGGCTCGTGAAACCACCGATCAGATTCGTGATCGGGTGCGCAGCGGCATGAGCGCCATTCGTGGCGGGTCAACTCAGCAGGCCACAGGCACGGAAGGCGGCCAGAACTTCTAACTTCGAGCCGCATCCAGAGCCGGCGTTCGCGCCGGCTTTTGCTTTGACCGGAACCGGCAGCCCGATCGGCCGCCAGGCTTTGGACGCTGCCGCGTGCCTAATCGGCGAACACGGCGCCAGCCGCGATTCCAAGCCACTGATTCTGTGGACACTTAGGCCAATTTTCTGATATCCTGGTTTTTCCTCGCAAGCTGTTTGCTCCTACCGGAGTCCGCCGCACGCAAGATGTTCATCAGCGTCCACGAACTTGAGCAGAAGAAGCTGGATTTCGACGAGGAATTCCGGCCCGGCGCTATTGATTTTGGCCCTGACCTGCGCCAATCCGAGCCGCTTTTAACCACCGGCCGCGCCGAAGTGTTGCACGAGCATCGCGGCGCCAAGCAGGTTATTCAAGATGTTCGCGTGGTCGGGCACCTCGCCACAAAAATGGAGATTGCCTGCGCCCGCTGCCTCGACCCGGTCATTCATAGCGTCAGCCGTGATTTCGACCTGCTTTACCGTCCGCTGGGCATTGACCGCAAGGGCGACGAAGTCTCAATCAACCAGGCTGAAACTGAAATCAGCTACTACGACGGCGATGGCGTGCTGCTGGAAGATGTCTTGCGCGAGCAGGTGCTGCTGGCCCTGCCGATTCGGACGGTGTGCCGCGACGACTGCAAGGGCCTGTGCCCGAAGTGCGGCGGCAACCTGAACGCCGGTGCCTGCACCTGCAACGAACAGGTGGAAGATCCGCGATGGGAAGCGCTGAAAGTGTGGAAAAAGCCATAACGAGTGCGGCGCCCAGGAATCCTGCGCGTGACGGCCGTGCCCGGAACCCAGCTTGGTAGAGACACGCAGCGGTTAAAGGCTTGGCTGCGCCGGCCTGTGTTATCTTAGAGTTTTAGGCAGATCGCTCCGCGCGCCTCTGCTTTGCGAGGGTTTTTTATATGCCAAATCCAAAACGGCGCCATTCCAAGGCGCGCACGGCCTCACGACGGGCCCATGACCACCTGAAATCTCACTCGCTTTCCGAGTGCCCGAACTGCCACGAGCGCAAGCTGCCGCATCGTGCGTGTCCCAAGTGCGGCCATTACAAGGGCCGCGAGATCGTCGAAGTCGAAGCGGCCAGTTAGCTGAACGCTGCCTGGCTGGACAGCGCAGCCGTGTAGCCATACAGCCATCTACATCCCCCACGAATGTCAACCGTAATCGCCCTCGACGCGATGGGTTCCGACAAGGCGCCGAAGCCTGAAATTGAAGGCGCGATTCTGGCTGCCCGCAATTACAACGTTGAAGTGCTGCTGGTAGGCCCGGAGCAGCAGCTTGCCTCGCTGCTGGCCGATCATCCCACGGCCGCGGGTGTGCCGGTGCGGCCGGTCAACGCCACCGAAGTGGTAGGGATGAACGAGAAGGCCGCGCAGGCGGTGCGCGCAAAAAAAGATTCTTCCATGCGAGTCGGGCTGCGGCTGGTGCGCGACGGCAAGGCTGCGGGGTTTGTGAGCGCGGGCAATACCGGCGCCGTGATGGCCACGGCAAAAATGGTGCTCGGAACCGTGCGCGGAGTCGATCGCCCCGGCCTGGCCGCCATTTTCCCCACCGCTGCAGGTACTGCCGCACTGCTGCTTGATGTCGGCGCGAACGTCGATTCCAAGCCCCAGAACCTTGAGCAATTCGCGGTGATGGGCGAAATTTACTACCGCTCCATCCTGCGCAATCCGAAGCCGCGCGTGGGATTGCTTTCCATCGGCGAAGAGGAATCCAAAGGCAACGAGCTTACCCGCGAAGCCTACAAGCTGTTGAAGCAGTTGCCGTTCAACTTCATCGGCAACGTGGAAGGCCGCGATCTTTATAACGGCAAAGTTGACGTCATTGTGTGCGACGGATTCGTCGGCAACGTGGCCCTAAAAATTTCGGAAGGCATGGTTGAGGCCGTGCGCTTTCTGCTGAAGGAATCGTTGCGCGCCACCATCACAAGACAGGTCGGTTTCCTGCTCTCACGGCGGGCGTTTGACGATTTTAAGAAGCGCCTCGATTATTCCGAATACGGCGGCGCGCCGCTGCTGGGCGTAAAAGGCGTGTGCATCGTGGGCCACGGCTCGTCGAACGCCAATGCCATCAAGAATGCCATCCGCGTGGCCGCGGAAGGCGCCCGCTACAACATCAATGCCAAGATTGAGCAGGAACTGGCGCGGCCGCACAGCCAGCCCTTGCCGCCTGAAGACGCTGCTTCTCCGGATTTGCCAACCTCGCTCTAACTCGTGTGTTTTGTTGGGGCGACTCGATCCCTCGCGCCAGCCGTTTGAGCCAGAGTAGAACGCCCGCTACTCTAGTGTGAGTGCGCTTCCGGCTTTTACTGACGATATTCATCGCCCTGCTCGGCTCGGCTGCGGCGCAGCCTGCAAAGCGCAACTCCGCTGCACCCGCCGCGAAGCCCGCCGCGCCGACCAGTGCCGGCAGCCGGCGGCAGTTTGTGATTGACGTAGTGCATTCCGCGGTCGCGTTGCCGCAGCCCGATTCTGCCGACCGCCTGCGCGTGCTCGCCGCCGCCACCCAGGTCATTGCCCCGCTGGATTCCAAGTACGCCAGGCAGCTTGCGCGCGAGGGCCTGCAGCTCGAGGGCGAACTGATTCGCTCGGGCCAGCAGCCGCCTGCTTCCATCATGGCGACGGGCCAGGTGGATTGCGCGTCGGCAGCCGAGTTCGTGGCGTCAATTCCGGCCACGGCGGTGGCAACGGCGGAGCAGTCGCTGATTGGCGCGATCACGGCCTGCTCAAAGCAGGCGCTGGGCCCGGCACAGCTCACGCTTTCCGACGCGCTGAAGCAGAACGAATCGGCCCCGCGCGCGCTGCTGGCGGCCATTGACGCTGCAGGCGTCAAATCGCGCTGGTCTGAAGATGCGTTTGAGAGCCAGTTCTCATCGCTGCCCAAGGACTATGAAAGCGAGCTGCCGCGCGCGCCCGAGTTTGCCGCCCTGTATCAGCAGGTCGCACCTGCCGCTCCGCGCGATGCCGCGCGCAAAGCCGGCCTTGAGTTCCTGGACTGGCTGAGCAAATTGCCCGAAGGCGGCGAGCGCAACCTGGCGATCAATGCAGTGACCGATACGATGCAGCACGTGCTGGGCGCCGATGACTACGCCGACGCGCTGGCCGGCGACGTGATTGCGCGCGACGTTGCCGACCTTGCCGGCCAGCCTGGCGAAATCAAGCCGGCGGAAGAAGAAAGCGTTTCGGTGCTTGAGGCCATGACCAATCCGCAGGAAGACCGCAGCGAAGGCCTGGCTGCGCTGCCGGCATCGCAGCGCGCGCGGCAAGCGGCGGCGTATGCATTTGCGGCCAACCAGGCGGGTGACCGCAAGCTCGCCGATCGCTACCTTGATACCGCATTTTCATCGGCCGATGAAACCTGGCGCGACCGCGCGCAGCAGAAAAATGCGGTCGCGATCGTGCAGGAGGTAAGCGACGCCGCCGCGCAGGTGGATCCGGTGGCTGCCCTGCATCGTTCGCAGGGATTGCAGGATCCCACCGCCCAGGCCGTCAGCATGCTCTCCGTCGCTCGCGTGGTGCTGGGCCAGGCGCGCTGATCTCCTGCCGCCACTTGCGGCAGGGCTGGCGGGCCTGCCGCCCTCTTTCATCAGCGAAAAATAAATTTTCAATTACGAGTCGCCCGGGTTTTTGCTCCGCACAACCGCCACGCGGAGTGCTGGCAAAGCGCCGCGCGGGTATATACTGGCGCGCTCCGCTGAGTGGCGCTTCCGCTGCGCGGGCACGTGAGGCTTGAATGGCTAAACGCGACGACGAAATCAAGCAAATTCCAGGTGAAGAGAGCGGCAACGGGCTTTCCCGCCGCTCATTCCTGAAAATCGGCGGCCTGGCGGCTGCAGTTCCGGTAGTCACCGGCCCAAAGATCATCCAGGTCGGCGGCGAGCAGGTTGAAGTTCACGGCCCGCACGCCGCGCCCATTACCCTCATGGTCAACGGCAAGCGGCAGACGCTGAATGTTGAGCCGCGCGTCACGCTGCTCGACGCGCTGCGCGAAGACCTGGACGTGACTGGGCCCAAGCGCGTGTGCGACCGCGGCGAATGCGGCGCCTGCACGGTGCTGATTGACGGCAAAGCGGTGTATTCATGCAGCACGCTGGCCATCGACGCGCAAGGCAAAGAGATCGTGACAATTGAAGGGCTGATGGCGGGCGCAACCCAGCTCAGCCCGGTGCAGGAGGCTTACGTGCAGCACGACGCCTCGCAATGCGGGTTCTGCACATCCGGCTTCGTGACCGCGACCACGGCGTTCCTGCGCGATCATCCCAATCCCACTCATGAAGAGATGGTGCGCAACCTGGGCGGCAACTTCTGCCGCTGCGGAACGTACGGCGGCATCCGTGAAGTGGTGCAGGCGCACGCCGGGGGAAAGCGAGCCGCAACTGAAGCTGCCGGCGCAGTGGCGGTGAAGGGAGGCTTCTAATGGCTGACAAGTACGCGTGGCCTGCAGAAAATGAGCGCGCTTACATCGGCAAGCGCATTTCGCGGGTTGACGGCCCATTCAAAGTCTCGGGCCGCGCCAAGTACACGTACGACTACAACCCGAAGGGCCTGCTGTATGGAGCGGTGCTGCGCTCGCCTTATCCGAAGGCGCGCATCGTTTCCATCGACACCAGCGCGGCTGAAAAAATGCCGGGCGTCAAGTCCGTACACATCGTTCAGAAGGACCCCACCGGCAAGCCGGTGACCATCCAGTTTGCGGGCGATGACGTGGTCGCCGTCGCCGCACAAACCGAAGACCAGGCGGAAGACGCGCTGCGCGCGATCAAGATCCAATGGGAAGTCCTGCCGCATTTTGTGCAGGACGAAAAAGAGCCCAGCGGGCCGCTGCAGGGGCCGACGGTCATGAGCCAGGATGACCTGGTGGGCGCGCTCAGCAACCAGATGCCGCAGGGACAGCTCATCCAGCAGCTCAAGACCAACGGCGTCTCGTTCAAAGTGGATGATGAGTTCATCAAGCAGATGAAGCAGTTCAACATTCCGCAGCCGATCATCGACGCGGTGCAGCAGGCCCCTTATCATCCTGAAGCGCAAAACCAGCCGCAATCGCCCTATAAGGAAGTCCGCAACGAAACCAAGGGCGACCCGGACAGCGGGTTCAAATCGGCCGATGTGACGCATGAAGGCCTGTACGGCTCGACCGTGATTACGCACTGCTGCATGGAAGCGCACGGCGTGGTGGCGGAGTGGCCCGATCCCGATCACCTGCTGGTGCACATCTCCACGCAAAGCGTTTCTTCCATGCCCGGCCAGATTGCCGGAGGGTTGAAGGCGCAGGGCGTCAACATCGATGCGGCCAATATTCGCGTGGAGCAGCAGAACGTGGGCGGCGGCTTCGGGTCAAAGTTTTCAGCCGATCGCTGGGGCGTTTACGTGCCCATGCTATCGAAAAAAGCCGGAGGCGCTCCAGTCAAAGTCATGCTGGAGCGCGATGCCGAGCTTGAAGTGGCGGGCGCGCGGCCTTCGCACTATGCGCGCGTAAAGATTGCCGCCACGCGCGATGGCAAGATTACGGCGTGGGACGCGAACGGCTGGGGTACGGGCGGCCCGGGCGGCGGGGCTGCGCCGCCGCTGCCTTACGTGTTTGATGTGCCCAACCAGCGCAACCGCTACATCAGCGTTTCGACCAACACCGGCCCGTCGCGGGCATGGCGTGCGCCGCAACATCCCCAGGCCGCCGTAATCACGATGGGCGCGCTTGAAGACCTTGCGGCCAAGCTCAACATGAATCCGGTTGAGTTCTTCCGCAAGAACATTGAGTACGTGACCGAGGCGCGGCGGCAGATTTACCTGGATGAGCTCGATATTGCGGACAAGATGATGAATTTTTCATCGCGCTGGCATCCGCGCGGGCAGGGTGGAAGCGGCATGATGCGCCAGGGCCTGGGCCTTTCCATTCACACCTGGGGTGGCAGGGGCCACAACAGCAACTGCGATTTCACCATTCATCCTGATGGTTCGGTTGACATCAAGATGGGCACGCAGGACCTTGGGACCGGTACGCGTACCGCGATCCTGATTGTGGCTGCCGACACGCTCGGCATCCCGATGGAGCAAATCAACCTGCACATCGGCGACAGCTCATATCCCACCTCAGGTGGTTCGGGCGGCAGCACGACCATCGGCGGGGTCAGCTCTTCGACGCGGCGCGGCGCCGTGGATGCGCGTGATGCGCTGTTCGCGAAAGTGGCGCCGGCATTGGGCTCAACCCCTGACAAGCTGGTGGCGCGCAACGGCAAGATTTTTGTCGAAGGCGACGAATCCAAGGCGCTGACCTGGAAGCAAGCCTGCGCCAAGATCGGTCCCATGCCGATCACCGTGCAGGGCAAAAATCCCGGGCCTGAGAACCTTACCAACAGCGGCGTCGGCGGCGTGCAGATGGCTGACGTTTCGGTCGACACGGAGACCGGCATCGTCAAGGTCAACAAGATGGTTGCGGTGCAGGACTGCGGCCTCGTGATCGACCTGAAGACGGCTGAATCGCAGGTGCTGGGCGCGCTGGTGATGGGCGTGAGCTACGCGCTTTTCGAGGAGAAGATTTACGATCCCTCGACGGGCGTGATGCTGAACGACAACATGGAATTTTACCGGCTGGCGGGCCTCGGCGACATTCCGGAAATGCAGGTCCACATGATGACGGGCAAAGGCTACGACGAGCGCGGCGTGATCGGGCTGGCGGAGCCGCCCACGGTTTCACCGGGCGCGGCAATTTCAAATGCAGTTGCCAATGCGATCGGCGTGCGCGTGCCGTATCTGCCCATCACGCCTGACCGGGTGCTGCAGGCGCTGGAAAGCGAAGAGAAAGGAGCGCGCGCATGAGAGCGTTTGAATATGCTGCTCCGAAGGAACGCCGGCAGGCCCTGGGCCTGCTGGGCAGGAGCTGGGGCGACACGGAAATTCTGGCCGGCGGCACCGACCTGCTTTCGCTCATGAAAGATGACATCGTGACGCCGAAGCGGCTGGTGAACATTAAGGGAGTGGCGGGGCCGGAGCTGCACGCGATCATGCGCAAGCAAAACGGCGTGCAGATTGGCGCGCTCGTCCACCTGGCCGACCTGCCGAGCGCAAGCGACATCAGGGAGCGCTACCCCATGCTGGCCGATGCGGCCATGGAAGCTGCCAGCCCGCAGATACGCAACATGGCGACCATGGGCGGAAACATTTGCCAGCGGCCGCGCTGCTGGTATTTCCGCAACGGCTTCGGGCTGCTGGGGCAAAAGGACGGCAAGTCGCTGGTGATGGAAGGCGACAACCGCTACCACGCCATTCTGGGCAACGAAGGGCCGGCTTATTTTGTCAGCCCGTCAAGCATTGTGCCTTCGCTGATTGCTTACGGCGCGAAGGTCACGCTGGCTTCGGCGAGCGGAACGCGTGAAGTAGCGCTGGAGAAATTTTTCGTCATTCCCAAAGACGAAAACCAGCGGGAACATGATCTTCGGCCTGACGAAATGCTCACGTTGGTTACGCTGCCCGCGCCTCCGGCGGGAGCGAAGGTTGCGCACTATGAAGTGCGGCAGAAGGCCGCGTTTGACTGGCCGCTGGCCACGTGCGCGGCGCTGCTGGAGATGAACGGCGGCACGGTGAAGTCAGCGCGCATCGTGATGGGCCATGTGGCGCCGATTCCGTGGGTGTCAAATGAAGCGGCGCAGGCGATGGCAGGCAAGCCGGTAACGGAAGAAACCGCTGACGCGGCAGGCGCGGCGGCAGTCGCCAATGCAAAGTCGCTCGGCCGCAACGGCTACAAGATCAAGCTGGCGCGAGTGGCAGTGAAGCGCGCAATCCTGATGGCCGCCAAAGGAGGTCAGGCATGATTCACGAACGGTTCAACAATCAGCATCCTGACCTGTGCACGGCGCTGCGCTGGAAGGGCCAGATCATCGGCGTGCCTCACGATCCCACCGTGCCTAGCTCGCACGACGGGAACTACTGGTGCATGTACACGCAAAGCTGCATCGGTCCGGATGGCGCGGTGGCGGAGCCGGGAAACTGCTGCGGCTCAGGGCGCGGCTGCCACAACGGAAAACATTGCGAGTGATTTGCCGCTATTGGAAGGACGGGCAGCTCGCCCGTCCTTTTTTGTGTTTTGCCCTCCGTCAGCGGCGAAGCCGGCATATTGTGGCCGGCGCCCGCAATCACGGCTAACTACAAAGGGCCGGGCGAGAGGCCCGGCCCAAATTTAATCAGCATTCGGCGTTTCGCGCTTACTGCTGCTGCTCTTCTCCTGGCGTGCCGCGGCGGCCTCGGCCTTGCGGCCGCTCGCCGGGAGCGGGTTTGCCGGCATCAAGCGCGTTCCAGTTCATGATGGCGTTGAAGCCGAGCGAATAGGTGCCTTGCGTCTGCCAGCGCCAGAATGGGCGAATGGCAAACATCACGATGTGGCCCTTGCCCAGCGCAACGTCGGCGATGGCGGCGCGGTTCGCCAGGAACTGGCCGTTGGCGATTGTGCCGGAAAGCAGCATGTCTTCAGGCTTTGCCGGGAAAGCCATGATGACGCGCGGCCGGCTTTCGTTGAGCGGAATGCCGAACTGACGCGCCATCTGGCGGGCAGATTCCATCTGCCCTTGTTCGTTGTCGGAGGAGGGAGCGGGCTTAGGCTCGACTTCGTCATCTTCAAAGGCTGAGAGCTTTACCGGCGTAGCGTTTGGCGTGACGTTCTGGCCCAAACCGCCGTTCACGCCGCCGCCTCCGCCAAAACCGAAGAACTGGCCAAAGTCGCCCAGCGGGTTGCCGGTGCCGGCATTCAGCACCGGGTCCTGATTGAAGTACACGGGCACGTCTTTGCCTTCAAAGCCGTAGGCAATCGGCGACTTCAGGTCGTTAAAGTGGCCGCGCAGGATTGACCCGCGAACGAACAACTGCTGCGGGTGCTCGACCGTTACGCCGCTCACCAGCCCATAATCAGGGAAGATGGTCGAGGTCGCGCCTTCGGTGATCAGCGTGCCACCCTGCTCGACGAACTTCGCCAGCTCCATCAGGCCATCCATGCCCATGCCGCCGCGGATATCGTCGGTCGAATCCAGGTAAGCGAGGTTGGGGGTGGAATCGGTTTTCTTGTACGGCAGCGGCGGGTCGTTGGGATTTTTGGCCAGGCCGTTGACTTCAGAGATCGAGCTGCCGCCCACGTGCGGATAAATGATGACATCGTACTTTGAGCGCAGGTCGCCATCGCGCAGCTTCTGGTCGGAGAAGTAGGTGTAGGGGATGCCGTAGGTATCGAGCGCGGCGCGCACCCAGCCTTCATCCTGCGTGCGCGTCCAGTTGTGGACGTAGCCGATGCGCGGCACCACCATTTCATGCGTCTTCACTTGCGGTGCAGCGGCCACGGCCCAGGCGCTCAGGCCCAGGTCCTTCAAGGAGGCATCGAGCTTGTTACGGTCGCCGTCAGGCACGATGATCGCGCCGGCGCGGAACTTGCGCCCATTCATCTCAAAGTCATCTTCGGCGGCCAGCATTTTGACGTCAGGGTTCTTGAAGCGGAAGGTCGCGATATTGTTGTCGCCGGTGTGTTCGACCACCAGCACCGGGCCTGAACCTTCAACTCCGCCGGGGGCTTTTGCGTCGGCGGTGAGCGTGTTCATGGATTGCGACAGGATGGATTTATCGGCCACCGGGACCATGCGCACGTCGCGCATGTATTCGAAGGTCCAGCCGGTGTCATCGTAAGGACGCGGGTTTTGCGGCGCGTAGTTCTGGACGGAGAAGTACATATCGGCCAGGGTGCGGAAGGGCTGATCGCCGCGAATGATGTAGTCGCCGGGCTGCACGTCGAGCGATCCCACTTTGAAAGCGCTCAACGCCAGGCTGATCTCAAGCCCTTGCGCGCGCAATTCGTTGATGGCGTCGGCAGTGTCGGCCTTGCGGCGCTGGTGCGCAGGAACTACCCAGGCGTACACCGGCCCGCTCCTGCCTTTTTCTATGGCGCGCTTGTTCTTCAGCCAGTAATTTTCCAGGAACAGGTCTTTATCCTGCGCGGTGCGGTGCAGCGCGAACAGGATTGCCGATTCCTGGATGTTGGTGTTGTTGCGTGGTCCCCACTTGATGGTGGGCAGCGGAGGGTTCGGACGAAACCACTCCTTGCTGGTGACGGTGGCGCCCGGCTTCACATCGTAAGGATCGGGTCCGTAGCTCTGCACTTCATAAAAGCGGCCGATTGCGTTGTGGCTGTTCGCAATAAAGAACATGTAGTTCGGCACCCAGCCATCGTAAAAGCCGTAAGTCCACACGCCCGGCACGCCGCGCTTGGTCATTTCCATTACGTCGTTTTCGGCGAGCAGCCACCATTCATCCACCGTGATCGGATCAAGCGAGTCGTTGTAGGGGCCGGTGCCGGTGGAGGCATACAGATAGGTCTGCGCTTCGTGCAGGTCGTGCAGCACGGTGGGGTGCCACTCGAGCTGCATCCGGGTGATGGCCTGGGTCAGCTTGAGGAACTGGCCCATGCCGTCGCGGTTATTATCGTGCTGCACATACTTGCCCCAGTACATCAGCGGAAGCCGCGTGGCATCCTTGGGGCGCTGCTTGTTGAAGTAATAGGTATCGACCTGCTTTTCGCGCCCGTCCACTTCGATGACCGGCGTGATCAGCGTGATGACGTTGTTCCGAATGCCCTGGATAAACGGCGTTTCCTCCACGATCAGGCGATACGCCAGCTCAATCAGCATTTCGGGCCCGCCGGTTTCGGGTGAGTGCATGCCGCTGACGATGTAGTAGATGGGCTTGGAGCTCTTCAACAATTGCTGCGCCTGCTCGTCGCTGGTCTTGCGCGGATCGGTGAGCGCGCCGAGCTTGTCGCGATACTGCTCAAGGTTCCTGATAGTGGCTTCATCGGCGATGGCGAGGCATACAATGTCGCGGCCTTCCTCCGTGGTCCCGATCTTCCAGAACCGAGCGCGCGGCGAAGCCTTGGCCAGCGCCTCGTAATAGCGCTCAATGTCCTTGGCGTAAGTGAGTTCGCCGGGCGTTCCGGGGATGCGCTTGAAGAACTTCAGCGGGCTGGGCACCGTGTCAGAAGCAGGCATGTGATCGACCAGCTCAGTCGTGATGCGCGGATCGTTCAGGTATTGCTTAATCAGCTTGTTGTATTCCTCATCCTGCTTCTGCGGGCCCTGCTTCGGCGCGGATTTTGGCGCGGCAAACGAGGCGAGGCAGAACAAAGCAAGGGCGAGAACGGATGCGATGCGGCACAGGCGGAACATGGGCGGCTCCTAAGCGTGCTGCGGCGGGCGCAAACACGATTCAGAAATGCTGGGGATTAAAGGCCGAAACTTTAGCAGGTTCAGCAGCGGGGAGTCACGTTAAGACTTGTTAATCGCGCGGCATGGTAGGTGCGGCCTTCATGGCGCCTCGGCTGGGTTCGTCAGCGGGATAGGGAAAGTAGAGCTGGTTCCCGTCGGGATCAGCCACCACCATGAGCCGGTATCCCCAGCGTCCATCCTGCACCGCGAGGCCGCGTTGTTCGAGGTCAGCCCTGAGCGCCTGCAGCACGGGCAGGTCCAGCGAGATGAACACCAGCCCCTTGCCCACATTGCCGGGCAGTTGCGGTGAAAACGAGAACGGCGACGCCAGAATCAACTCGCAGCCAAGCCGGTCCACTTGCGTGATCCACGTTTCGCCGTCTTCCTCGTAACGCCAATGCTCGGTGAAGCCGAGCTGTTTCACATAAAACGCGGTGGAGGCCTCGACATCGCTCACGTACAGCACGGGGCGTGAATACCACTTCTGGCTCATGGGTCATCCTCCGCACTGACGGCTCAATCTGCGATCGCGGGCTCAGCCGGTCAGGGTACGAGCACAATTTTCCCGTAGGCGCCATCGGCCATCACGGCTTCATGCGCGCGAGCAGCTTGAGCCAGCGGGATCTCCTGGCCAATCACGGGGTGAATGGCGCCGGTTTCAAGGGCTGCGCCCAGCGCTGCATGAATCGAGGCAAGTTCCGGCGGGCTGACGTTGAACAGCGTCATGCCCGTGATGGTCGCATCGCGGCCCATGGCATCGCGCGGATTAATCTCAATAGTGCCGCGGTTGCCTATCACAACCACGCGGCCAAATTTCGAAAGCATCTGCAGGTCGCGAGAGAGGTTCTTGTTGGCCAGCATCTCCAGGATGACGTTGACGCCGGCGCCGCCGGTTAATTTGGCAATCTGCTCGGCACAATCGACGGCGTGATGGTCGAGCGCATGATGCGCGCCGTTTTCAAGTACCAGGCCGCGGCCGCGATCGGTCCCGGCAGTGCCGATGACGGTCAAGCCACGCGAGCGCGCAAGCTGCACGGCAGCCGTACCCACGCCGCCGCTGGCGCCGTGCACCAGCACAGTCTCGCCCGGTTGAGCGTGCGCTTTGCCGAACAGCGCGCGATACGCCGTGCCGTAGGGCACGCCGAGCGCAGCGCCCTGGGCGAAGCTGGCCTTTGCCGCCAGCCGATATACCTGCGCCTCGGCGCAGAGGGCCTGCTCGGCGTAGGTACCGCTGAGTGAGGCCGAGGTATAGACGCGGTCTCCGGCCTTGAAGCGCGAAACGCCCTGGCCCACGCGCAGCACTTCGCCTGCTCCGTCAGCGCCGGGCGTGTAGGGAAGCTGCGGCTTCGAAGCGTACGTGCCGCTGCGTATGTAGGTTTCAACCGGATTGACGCCCGCGGCACGGATGCGCACTACGAGCTGGCCTGGGCCGGGCTGCGGGTCAGGGACCTCGCGCAACTGGAGCCTTTCAGGGCCGCCGAATTCTGACACCACGATGGCTTTCATTTGTTCCTCATTCACTCACTGTGAGTGGCTGGATTACGAGCACCAGCCGCTGCCTAGTTGATTGCGGCGATGGACGCAGGTGCGCATCGAATCCTTACGCCGGCGGACGTTGCGGCGCCTGCGGCTCGCGCAGGTAGGCGTCCGTTTTGTTGAGCCAGTCTTGGCGTGGGGGATGGAACACGTCGAGGTCCACGGTGTCTTCCAGCGCCTCAGCCTTGTGCGGCATGTGAGGTGGAATGCACAGCACTTCGCCGGCATGCACCACAATTTCTTTGGCGTCGATCCAGAACTTCAGGGCGCCTTCCAGGATGTAAGTGAGCTGCTCGTTGTGGTGGCTGTGTTCAGGAACCACGCAGCCTTTTTTCAGCAGCACGCGGGCCAGCATTAAATCCTGGCCGGTGACGAGCTGGCGATCAAGCAGCGGATTGAGGCGTTCAGTTTCAACTTCGTTCCAACGCTGGTACTTGAGCATGACGCGATAATTTAAACACACCTCGAGACGCAGCCGCGCCCGGGCAGCCGCCGCGCTACATGGCTCAAATCCTGATTATTCCCGCAGCGCAATGGCAGGGTCGATGCGCAGTGCGCGGCGCGCCGGCCAGTAACAGGCAAACACAGCGACCGCGGCCAGAACCGCAGTTGCGGCAATGACGGTCACGGGGTCGGTGGGCCGCACGCCAAAGACAAAGCGTGCCATCAGCCGCGAACAAACCAGCGCGCCTGCGATCCCAACGGCGAGGCCGAGGCCGGCGATGCGCATGCCGTCAGCAATAATCATGCGCAGCACCTGCTGCGGCCGCCCTCCGAGCGCCATGCGAATGCCGATTTCGCTGCGCCGTTGCACCACGGAATAGGCCAGCACCCCGCCCACACCCAGCGTGGCCAGCAGCAGGGCGATCATGCCGACGCCGGAAATTAAGAACGCGCTAAGCCGCTGCGGCCGGCTCGACTCCTGCACCAGGTCAGCAAACGTCATGGAATCCGAAACTGCCAGCAGCGGATCAGCGTGATGCGCCACGCTCACCAGTTGGCGGATCTGCGCTTCAGGCGCGGTGGAGGAGCGCGCAACCAGGTTCAGGGTGCGGAAGAAGGGAATGCTTGCGAGTTCAAGCAGGCGATCAGGCAACTGGGTGTGCGGCTCGTAAATTTGCGCGACCGCCGCAGTGTTCAGCGACACCTCGCGCACGTCGCTTACCACGCCGATGACGGTAAGCCAGTCGTTGCGCGAGTTGCGCAGGCGGCGGCCCACAGCCGGCTCGCCCGGCCACAACTGGGAGGCGAGCGACTGGCTGATCATCACGACCCCGCGCGGCTCGCTGAACTCAGCGTTGCTGAAGAAGCGGCCATCCAGCAGGCGCACGCCGATCGCCTGCAGATAATTTCCCGTGACCCACACTTGCGACGCGATTGGCCCTGAGGAAAGGTCAGGCGCCGCACTTAGCGAGTGCTCAGCGATGATGGTGCCTTTTTCCCAGCTTCCGAGTGGGAGCTCGGTGCCGATTCCCGCAGCTTTAACGCCCGGCAGGGCTTCGGCGGCACTGGCGATCTGAACATAAAGCTGCCTGAGCTGGGCGGCCTTCGGGTAAGCATTAACCGGTACGTGCGTTGTTACGGAGGCGGCATGTGCGGGCTGGAAGCCGGGATCGGCGTGCAGCATGTTCGCGAGGCTACGCAGCAGCAGGCCGCTGGCCACCAGCAGCATGATGGTCATGGCGAACTGCGCGCTGACCAGGGCGGAGACCAAGCGGCGGCGGGAGCGCCCGGCGGTGCTTCCGCGCGAACTGTCCTGCAGCGCCTCGTTAGGTGAGGCGTTGGCGCTTTGCAGCGACGCACCAATTCCGGCCAGCAGGGCTGACACTAGCGCCGCGCCAAAGGCGAAGGTCACCACGCTGCCGTCGGTGCGAATCTCTTCGGCACGCGGAAGTTGGATGGGGCTGAGCCAGGCTACGAGCTGCTTGCCCCATGCCGCAAACGCCAGGCCCAGCAAGGCTCCCAGCAGAGCGATGGCCAGCGATTCAGCGATGCTGAGCCGCAGCAACACGGCCCGACTGGCGCCGAGGGCCGCGCGGACGGCGAATTCGCGCCGCCGCATCGCCGAGCGCGTGAGCGAGAGATTGGCAACGTTTGCGGAAGCAATCAGAAGCAGCACGGCTACTGCCGCCATCAGCATCCACAGCACGCGGCTGATTCCGCCCGTGACCTCCTGCTGCAACGGGACCAGCGAAAACGTCATCCCTTTCCTGGCATTCACTAGGTAAGTTGGGGGAAACGATGCCGCCATCGCGGGCACAATCGTTGCGGTTTCGGCCTGCGCCGCCTGGAGCGTGACGCCGTCCTTCAGCCGGCCAATAACGCTCTTCTGCAAAATCGGCCCGCGGCCGGCGCGCTCGACCGCGGTGAAGCCCATGGGAAGGAAATAATCGGCGGGAACATTGTTATCGGCGGGCCCGCGCAGCGGAAATACAAATCCTGCCGGCATTACACCGACCACGGTCAGCGGCTTGCGATCAATGGAGATCGTGCGGCCCACAATCGAGCGATCGCCGGAGTAGTCGCGCATCCAAAGGCGATAGCTCAGCACCACCGCGCTCGAGCCATCGAAATCTTCGCTTTCATTAAACGTGCGACCAAGTTGCGCGGGCACTCCCAGCGCGGAGAGCAGGCTCGCCGTTACTCGCGCGCCCGAAAGCGTCTCTGGATTCGTAACGCCTGAGAGTTCGCCTGAAACCGATTCGTACGCGCCCAGGTCCTGATATGACTTTGCGGTGGTTTTCAGCAGCAGGTATTCGATGGTTGAAACCGGAGCGCCTCGCATTTGATACACGGGCACATCCTCATGCAGCACGACGAGGCGGCCGGGGTCGCG
>JAJPJZ010000063.1 GCA_021323935.1 Terriglobia bacterium
CGCGAGCATCCTGAGCTCAGCGCCGCCGCGCTGCACGCCATGATTACTGACGCGGTGACGCAGCACTGCGGCGGCAAGTTCCAGGACGACGCAACCCTGGTGGTGGTGACGGCCAAATAATTTTCCGGCTGCGCAGTCTCTGGCTGAGGTAGTCCATGAACGCCCTGTTGCAGAACTTCCGTTTCGCTGTACGCACCTTCCGCAAAGTCCCCGGATTCACCGCAGTCATCATCCTGACGCTGGCGCTCGGCATCGGCGCCAACACCGCCATCTTTACCGTGGTGAACGCGGTGCTGCTGACCGCGGTCCCGTATCGCGACCCGGGCAAGCTGGTTTACCTGCGCGCCATGAAAGGCACGCAGGAGTGGAGCACGGTTTCAGGGCCCGACTTCATCGATTGGAAGGCGCAGGCACGCAGCTTTAAATCCATGGCGGTCTATAACTGGCAGGGCGAAAACCTTGCGGGCGGCACGCAGCCGATCTATGTGAGCGCGCCGCAGGTCTCGCAGGGATTCTTCGAGACATTTGAGCTGAAGCCGCAACTGGGGCGGCTTTTCAACGCCGAGGATTATGCCGGCCGCGCGCCGGTCGCGGTACTTTCAGACGCGCTTTGGAGCAGCCAGTTCGGCCGCGATCCCAACATCATCGGGCGCAGCATTACGCTCGCCGGCTCCGAGGCCACGGTGGTCGGAGTGGCCGAACCCGGCTTTGACTTTCCCCGCGCCGCGCAGGTATGGACGCCGTTTAACTTTGACACGCGCCTTTCGCAACTTCGTGACGCGCACTTCCTGTGGGCGATTGCGCGCCTGAACCCCGGCGCCACCCTGGCCCAGGCGCAAGCCGAAATGGAGGGCATCGCGCGGCGGCTGGAACAGCAATATCCCGATTCCAACAGCAACCGCGGAGTGGCGGTGCTGCCGTTCCATGAAGCTTCCGTGCGCTTCATCAGGCCCATGCTGCTGATGCTCTCGCTGGCCGTGGGGCTGGTGCTGCTCATTGTCTGCGCCAACGTGGGGAACCTCTACATGTCGCGCGCGCTGGCGCGGCGGCAGGAAATTGCGACGCGGATGGCGCTGGGCGCGCGGGTGGGGCGCCTCACTCGCCAGATGCTCACCGAAAGCGTGCTGCTGGCAGTCGCCGGCGGAGTTGTGGGGCTGATGCTGGCGCAATGGGCGGTGGCCGCGCTCATCAGCCTGGCGCCGGCAGGGCAGTTCCCGCGTTATGCCCGCGTAACCATTGATGGCCGCGTGCTGGGATTCACGCTGGCAGTCTCGTTCGTGGCGGGAATTCTTTTCGGCGTGGCGCCGGCGATGGGCGCGGCGCGCGCCAACCTGTTTGACACGCTGAAACTCGGCGGGCTGCGCTCGGGACGCAGCCGCGGCGCCAGCGTGTATCGCAACACTTTGGTGGTGGCGCAACTGGCGCTGGCCGTGATGCTGCTCGCAGCCAGCGGCCTGATGTTGCGCAGCATGCAGCAACTGTTGCGCGTGCAGCCTGGCTTCGATCCGGAATCGGTGCTGAGCTTCGAGCTGCCGATGCCGCGCACCAGCGCGGCGCAGGTCGCCTCGCGCGTCCGCGAAGTTGATGAGTTGCAGACGCGCCTGGCGCAGCTACCCCAGGCGCAGTCGGCGGCCTACGCCCTGTTCCTGCCGCTCGATGGAAACAACATGAACGGCGGCTTTGAAATCCAGGGCCGCCCGCACGTCGCCGAATCGCTGCAGCCGGTGGCGGAAGAGCGCTTTGTGGGCCCGCAGTTTTTCGCCACGCTCGGAATTCGGATGCTGCGCGGCCGCGATTTCTCTGAGCGCGATTCGAACGATGCGCCCAAGGTCGCAGTCATCAACCGCGCCATGGCTGAGCACTTCTGGCCGGGCGCTGACCCGGTCGGCCAGCACATCAGCTTCGGCGACGAAAACAGCAAGGCCGTGTGGACGGAGATCGTCGGCGTGGTAGAGGACGTTCACGAGTTTGGGCTGGGATCGACGGTGCGCTGGGAGGTGTACATGCCCCTGGCGCAGACCGGCCCCTTCCTGTGGACCATGTCGCAGAACCCGACGGTGCGCTTTGCCGTCAGGGCGCGAGGCGATTCCGCCGCGCTTGCGCCCGAGATTGCGCGCGCCGTCCACGCCGTGGATGCCACCCAGCCGGTGAACGACGTCAGGCTGCTGACCAAGACCGTGCGCGACTCGCTGGCCGCGCCGCGATTTGGGGCGACGCTGCTGGGCGTGTTTGCGGCGCTCGGGCTGGTGATTGCGCTTGCCGGCATCTATTCGGTGCTGTCATGGGCGGTGGCGCAGCGCACGCCTGAAATCGGCATCCGGCTGGCGATTGGCGCAACTCGCAAAGACATCCTCGGCCTGGTGCTGGGTGAGGCGTCCGTTCTGCTGGCATGCAGCCTCGCCATCGGACTGGGCGGCGCGCTCGCCGTCGGGCGCCTGATGCGCAGCATGCTGTTCGGCACCAGCTCCGCCAACCCGGTGATCCTGTTGATGGTCGTAGTGGTGGTTTCGGGAGTGGCGATTGCAGCCAGCTATTTGCCGGCGCGCCGCGCCGCGCAGGTCGATCCCATGGTTGCGCTGCGCCGCGAGTGATTGCGCTGAGGCGCGGCGAGCGGTTTCGCATCCGGCGCGGAATGTTGCTGAGGCGCGCGGCAACCAAGAACGTCAACCCGCAGTTCCGCTGAACTTGTTGCCGTGAGAATTCGTAGGTAGTTGCATGCTGCAAGAAATTCGTTTTGCCCTCCGATTATTGGCGCGCAACCCCGGTTTTACCACCATCGCAGCGCTTTCGCTGGCGCTCGGCATCGGCGCCAACAGCGCCATCTTCAGCCTGGCTGATGCGTTGTTGTTGCGGCCATTGCCCATTGAAGATCCGTCACGGGTTGCGGTGGTTGACCTTGAGGCTTCGGGAGGCATGCTGGGCGGCGAAAGCCTCTCCTATCCCGATTACCAGGATTTCCGCCAGAAGACGCAATCATTCAGCGGCTTGATCGGCTGGCAGTTCAAGCGGCTCAGCTTCGCCAGGACCGCCAATGACGTCCCTGAGATGTATATGGGCGTCGTCGTAACCGACAATTTTTTCCAGGTGCTGGGAGTAAAGCCCGCGCCCGGCCGCGCGTTTACGCCGCCCGAAGCCCAGGTGAGCGGGCGCGATCAGTTGGTCGTGGTGTCGCACGATTTTTGGGCCAACCACCTGGGTTCAGATCCGGCAATTGTCGGCCGAAGCGTGCGCATCAACGGCATTGATTTCACCGTGATTGGCGTCGCGCCCGAAAGCTTTACCGGGATTGATCAGTACTTCAGGCCGGCATTTTATGTGCCCGTGACCATGTCACAGCGCCTGGCAGGCGCGCCCACCGACGCGCTGAAGGAACGCGACACGCGCATCATCGTGCTCAAAGGCAGGCTGAAGCCGGGAGTTTCAACTGCGCAGGCGCAGGCCGAGCTTGCAACCATCTGGGCGAGCCTGGCCCCGCTGCACAACGAAACCGATCGCAAGCTCACGGTAGCGGTGCGAAGCGAGTTCGCGCAGCGCGTCAAGGAAGACCCGCCTGACGCTTACCTCATTGCCATGCTGATGGCGCTGGTAGCGCTGGTGCTGCTGATTGCATGCGCCAACGTCGCCAACCTGCTGCTGGGCAGGGCGCGGGCGCGCAAGCGCGAGATTGCAATTCGCCTGGCGATTGGAATCACGCGCGCGCGGCTGCTGCGGCAATTGCTGGTTGAAAGCGCCATGCTCGCGCTCTTGGGCGGCGCCGTGGGCGTAGGCCTGGCCTATGGCGGCATTCGCTTCCTGCAGACCATCAAGGCTCCGAGCGATCCGCCGGTCGTTATTCATCCTGAGCTCGATGCCCGCGTGCTGCTGTGCGCGCTGGTTTGCGCAGTGATCGCCGGCCTGGCCTTCGGCATCGCGCCCGCCATCGGCAGCCTGAAGACCGACCTGGTGCCCGCGCTCAAGAATGCTGACGCTGCCGACGGCCGCCAGCGGATGTTTGGGCGAAACACTCTGGTAGTCGCGCAGGTTGCGCTGGCGCTGGTGCTGCTCATTGCCACCGGCATGCTGGTCGATGGCTTCCGCAAGCTGCTGCTGGCCGATCCCGGCTTCAAGGTTGATCACGTGCTGGCCATCACGATGGATACGTCGCTGGTGCGGTACACGCCGCAGCAGAACCATGATTTCTATCGCGACCTGGTCATTCGCGCGCAGCAGGCGCCCGGAGTGCGCGCCGTCACCCTCGCGCAATCAACCCCCATGCTGCCTGATCAGGGCACGGTCGATTTCATCCCTGAAGGCTACAGCTTTCCTAAAGGCGAAACCAAGGCGAGTTCGCTGGCCAGCTCAGTGGATGAAAATTATTTTTCCACCTTGAGTACGCCGGTGGTTCGTGGCCGCGGCTTCACCGCAAACGATAAAGAAGGCGCGCCGCTGGTGGCGGTGGTCAATCAGGAGCTGGCCAAGGAATATTGGCCGAACCAGGACCCCATCGGCAAGCGCTTCCGGCTCGATAACGAAAAATCGCCGTGGATCGAAGTGGTCGGGCTGACCCGCACCGGCAAGTATCTGTTCTCGGCAGAGCCGCCGCAAACTTACGTTTATTTCCCTTTCCAGCAGCGCCCGCAAAAGCGCATGGTGCTGTTCGTCAAGACCTACGGCGAGCCGGCGCAGGCGGCGGCGCCGTTGCTGAAGATTGTGCACGCGCTCGATCCGAACCAGCCGGTGTTCAACGTGCGGCCGCTGGCCGATGTCTTCCACGACCGCGCGGTTGCAGTGCCGCTCATGATCCTCGAGCTCGTTGCGGCCATGGGCTTGATGGGCCTGGCGCTGGCGCTGGTCGGGCTTTATGGCCTGGTGTCATACGCGGTGGCGCGGCGCACCCGCGAAATCGGCGTGCGCATGGCGGTTGGCGCTTCCGAAACCGACGTCATGCGCATGGTGCTGCGCCAGGGCATGGCCTTGGCCATAGGCGGACTGGTCGCAGGCGGCCTGGTCAGCGTGCTGCTGGCGCGAGTGCTGGGCGCGGCATTCGTTGGCCTGGGTTCGCCCAGCGTGGCCACCTATTTCATTGTGCCGGCGGCCCTGGTGCTGGTGACGCTCGCGTCGTGTTATTTGCCGGCGCGGCGCGCCGCCAGGGTTGATCCCATGATCGCGCTGCGCTGCGAGTGAGCAACGTCAGTTCGGCAATCGAATATCACGCAAAGGCAGGGATGGATGACAGGCTTGATTCAGGACATTCGTTACGCCGTGCGGACGCTGCGCAAGTCCGCGGGATTCACACTGGTCACCGTGCTGACCCTGGCCGTCGGCATCGGCTCGGTAGTAGCCATGTTCAGCGTGGCCGATGCGGCACTGCTGAACCCGCTGCCGTTTCCCAATCCAGACCGCCTGGTGACGGTCAATGAAGTTGTGCCGATCATCGCCAACCGGCCGATTCGAGTGACTGCGCCCGACCTGGTTGACTACGAAAGCGAAAACCGGATGTTCACCGCCGTCGGCGGTTGGATGCCGAAAGCGTTTGAACTGAGCGGCGGGCGCGAATCGATGCGCGTGCAGGCGGTGCGCGCCACCGCCAGCCTGTTCCGCGTGCTCGCCGTTGCGCCCCTGATCGGGCGCACCTACACCAACGATGAAGACACGCGCGGCGAAACCGTTTGCGTGATCAGCTATGGGCTGTGGCAGCGCTGGCTCGGCGGCGATCGTGCACTCGGCAAAACGCTCGACCTCGACCGCGTGCCCTACAAAGTTGTAGGCGTGATGCCTCAGCATTTCGAATTCCCCCTCCGCGACAGCGCCGATCTGGCCGCCGCCACGGAAATCTGGGTGCCGATGTCACTGACTGCGCAGGAGCGCGCCGCGCGCACCGATAACTGGAGCTACAACGCCATCGGCCGCATGAAGCCGGGAGTTTCGGTGGCCCAGGCCAGCGCCGATTTGAATGCCATTGCGCAGGAGATTGTCAAAGATAAGTTGTTGCCCGACGCAGTCGGGGCCGGTTTCTCATTCTCGGCGGTGGCGCGCCCGCTGGCCGAGCAAGTTTCGGGGCGGGTGCGGCCGCTGGTCGTCACCCTGCTTGGCGCCGTCGCGTTCGTGTTGCTGATTGCATGCGCCAACGTGGCCAACCTGCTGCTGGCGCGCGGCGCACAGCGCGAGCGCGAGCTCGCGGTGCGGGTGGCTCTCGGCGCCAGCCGCGCGCGCATCATGCGCCATCTGCTGGCTGAAACCATGTTGCTGGCCGGAGCGGCGGCAGCGGCGGGGAGTATGCTGGCGTGGTGGAGCACCCAAGCGCTTGCCGGCTTTGCCCCGCGGCGTTTTGCCGCGCTCACCGGCGCCGCGTTTAACTGGCAGGTGCTGGCGTTCACCGTCGGCCTGGCGCTCCTTACCGCCGTGGCCGTGGGCCTGGTGCCCGGGCTCACAGCAAGCGGCGCGCAGCCTTCAGGCGCGTTGAAAGAGCGCGGCGTCTCCGCCTCCAGCATGAGTCATCGCCGGCTGCGCTCAGGGCTGGTCGTTGTTGAAGTAGCCATGGCGGTCGTGCTGCTGGTGGGTGCAGGGTTGCTGATCCGCAGCTTCCGCGACCTGCTGGCCACCGATCCCGGCTTTGCGCCTGAGAATGCCGTCGCGGGCTCCGTCGATCTGCCGGAAAATCAATATCCCGATCCGGAGCGCAATCGGCAGTTCCGGCGCGAGCTGCTCGACCGCTTGAGCGCAGCGCCGGGAGTGGAATTCAGCGGCCTCGGCACCACCCTGCCGCTCTCAGGGGCGTGGATGCAGCGGGCGTTCTGGCCTGACGATTACGCCGCCCCGTCGCACAGCGCATTGAATATTGCAACCATGCCGGTGGTCAGCGGCGGATACTTCCAGGCCATTGGCGCGTCGCTCGAGCGCGGCCGGTTTTTTACCCCGCAGGATAGCGCCCAGGCGCCGGCGGTCGCCGTCGTGACCGACGCCGTGGCCCGGGAGTTCTGGCCCGGCAAGGACCCGATCGGCAAGCGCATCAAGTGGGGGCCCGAGCAGTCGCGCCGGCCGTGGATCACGGTCGTCGGCGTGGTGCGCAATGTGAAGCAGGACACGCTCGATTCAACCGACAACATGCAGATCTACGTGCCGGCCGAGCAGTTGGAGTTTTCGCTCAACCCCGGCGACCGGCAAATGGCCACGCGGCTGCTACGCTCCATGTATGTGGTGGTGCGCGGCCGCGGCAGCGCCGAATCGCTGGAGAGCGCTCTGCGGTCGGCCGTGCATGACCTCGATGCCCGCCTGGCGGTGGCCAACCTGCAGCCGCTGGGCAAGACGCTGGCGGCTTCGGCGGCGCCGCAGCGCTTCAACATGCTCATGATGACCGGCTTCGGCGCCATCGCGCTGCTGCTGGCCGCGATCGGCATCTACGGCCTCATCTCCTATTCTGTGGCGCAACGCACCCAGGAAATCGGCATTCGCATGGCGCTCGGCGCAAGCTCCGCCACGGTGGCGCGCATCGTGCTGCGCAGCGCTTTGACGCTCGGAGCAGCCGGCGTCGCCATCGGAACGGTTGCCGCAGCCGGTGTGGCGCCGCTGCTCAAGGCGCTGCTCTATGGAGTCAAGCCGCTCGATTGGCTCACGTTCTCCGTGGTCGCGGCCGGGCTGCTCGGAATTGCCGCGCTGGCCAGCTACCTGCCGGCGCGCCGCGCCGCCAAGGTCGATCCCATGGTCGCGCTGCGATACGAATAAGCCGTGCCGCGCCGAATCGCGAATGCGAACTGCTGCGCCGCCGAGTCGCTGCACTTCCTGCGGCCCGTGCGCCGGCGGCCCTACTCTCTTCGTCCACCAACTGAGCTGACGCTGCGCGCCACGCGCTGCAGCAGCCCGCGAATCTCGGCAGCAGCGTTGAAATCGACGAAATCTTCCGCTATGTTAAGCAAATAATTTCACTGCGTGTCCTTTACTGTTCCCCTGTACGCGCAATCTCGGGGGCCCGTCTGGCTGCCCGCCGGCCGGGAACATAAGCGAATGGCCGAGCAAGAATACAGGCCGGGTGAGAGTGTGCCCCGCGCGGGTATTTACCTGGTCGTTCATCAAGACCATCGCGACGCTCACGAAGCCGTAGTGTTGCACCGGGGTGTATTCCCAAACTGTAAGGAATGCGGCGAGCAGGTGCGCTACCGGCTTTTGCGCAGCGCCGTGTCCCTGGCGAGCGATAGCGATTTCAGCGCCGGAAGCGCCGAAGACGACTGACTGTTCGTCAGCCGCGCCGCCCGCCGTCATGCTCCTCACCGCCACGGTAGTATTGGCTGAATGAGCACTGACCAACACGGCCGCCCGCGCGCCGGCGCTGTGGGCTTTTCGCGGCGCACCGCATGGGACCTGGCTTGCAATCCGCTGGCGCAAGCCGTGGCCCGCGCCGGCTCTGACGGCCGGCGGTTGCTTGACCTCACCGAATCGAACCCCACGCGCTGCGGCCTGCATTACGACGAGCAGGCAATCCTTCGAGCGTTTTCGAATCCTGGCGCGCTCGCCTATGCGCCTGAGCCGCGCGGCATGCACTCCGCCCGCGCCGCCGTAGGGGCTTACTACGCCGAGCACGGCGCCCACCTTGATGCTGGCCAGTTGCTGCTGACCACCAGCACCAGTGAGGCGTACTCATTCCTGTTTCGGCTGCTTTGCGATCCCGGCGAAAGCGTCGTCGTTCCGGCGCCCAGCTATCCGCTGCTGGAATTCCTCGCCACCCTCGATGACGTTGACCTCGAAAGCTACGAGCTGGTTTACCACGACGGCTGGCAAATCGATTTCACCTCGCTCGCCGCCGCCTGCAGCAGCCGCACCCGCGCCGTCATGCTGGTGCATCCCAACAATCCCACCGGCTCTTACGTCAAACCGCATGAAGCTGAACAGCTCAATGAATTCTGCGCCGCGCGCCGCCTGGCGCTGATCGTGGATGAAGTTTTTCTCGATTACGCCTTGTCGCCGCCGCCCGGCACCGGGCGCGACGTCTTTACCTTCGCCCGCAACCGTGAGGTCCTGACGTTCACCTTGAGCGGCCTTTCAAAAATTGCCGCGCTGCCGCAGATGAAAGCTGCGTGGATGGCGGTGAGCGGCCCGCCCGCACAACAGCTTGCCGCGCTCGAGCGCCTGGAAGTGATTGCCGACACGTTCTTATCGATGTCAACGCCGGTGCAGTTGGCGCTGCCGCATCTGCTCGAACAGCGCCGCACCATCGTGCCGCAACTCACCGAACGCGTGCAGAAAAACCTGGCTGAGCTCGATCGCCGGCTCGCCGCGCAGCAAGCGGTGGAGCGGCTGGCCATTGAAGGCGGCTGGTACGCGGTGTTGCGCATTCCCGCCACCGGCGCCGATGACGATTTCGCCGTTGCGCTGGTGGAGGGCGCAGGCGTCATGGTCCACCCCGGCCATTTTTACGATTTTCGCCGCGAAGGCTACGTCGTGGTCAGCCTGATTACGTCGCAAGACGTATTCGCCGAAGGCATTGCGCTCACCGTCGCTGCCGCCGCCGCAATGTAGCCGCCGCATCATGGCACGACGCCTGCCGCCCGTGCGCCGGCGCCTCACGGAATGCGCTCGGTGCGCCCGC
>JAJPJZ010000354.1 GCA_021323935.1 Terriglobia bacterium
GAACGGCGTCATCTCTACCCAGGCTCACATTGGCCATTCGGAATTCATCGTCAACCACTCAAAGTTCCTGCCGCAGCCTCGCATCGGCCTGGCGTGGAATCCATTTTCAAGCGAGAACACCGTCGTTCACGCCGGCTTCGGCATGTACAACGACCTGCAGGACGCGCTTGGCTATCGCGCCGATCAGAATGCGCCGTTCAATCCCACCTACAGCCTGGCATCGCTGCCGGTGGCGCAGTTGCCGCTCAATCCCGCAGCGCCGGTTTCGCCTGCCGCCAAGCTCGTACCCGGAGGCGTGCAGCCTGATCTCCGCTCGCCTACGCTGGTCTCGTGGTCGTTCGGCATCGAGCATGCCATCACTCAGAACATGGCCATCAATGTTCGCTACGTCGGCACGCACGGCTATCACGAGCTCATCGGGCTCGATGCCAACGAGCCATTTCCTACGATCTGCCCGGCTACGCCGTGTCCAGCGGTGTATCCGGCGAATTTTCCGGCGCCGCTCGCCGGCACCGCCATCCCCGCCGGAACATTTTTCATTCCGCCGAACACGCCCAAAGCCAACCCTGCACTCGCCAACACCTGGACGTGGTTTTCGCTGGGCACCAGTTCCTACAATGCGCTGCAGGCTGAATTCACCCGCCGCTTCAGCCGCGACCTCGGCGTCAAGGGCAGCTACACCTGGTCCAAAACTCTCGACGACGGCGATTCGCTCAACCAGACCACTGCGGCAAACGCGCCCGGTCTCGTGGCCAATCCTTTTGACATTCGGGGTGATTGGGGGCCGGCGACTTACGACGTTCGCCATGCCGCCGCTCTGAGCGCGATTTACGAGCTGCCCATCGGCGCCGGCAAAGCCCTCGCGCTCGGCAACACCGCCAATGCAATCTTCGGCAGCTGGGCCATCAACAGCATTCTGCAGGCGCAGACCGGCTTTCCCTTCACCCCGCAGCTCAGCTACAACCCCAGCAACAACGGCGACACGCGTAATCCCGTGCGGCCGTTCCTCAATCCAACTTTCAGAGGCCCGGTCGTGCTCGGCCGCCCTGGCGAATGGTTCAATCCCGCAGCCTTCCTGCAGCCGCCGCCCAACAGCGGCTTCTACGGAAACGTGGGCCGCAATTCTTTCCGAGGGCCGGGGCTCGCCACCTGGGACTTCGCCGCCATGAAGAACATCGCCCTGCACGAAGGCCTGCACGCGCAATTTCGTGGAGAAATCTTCAACCTGCTCAACCGCGCCAACTTCGGCACGCCCAACCTGATTGTCTTCACGCCCGCCGGGGCTTCGGCGACGGCCGGCCAAATTACCAGCACCTCAACCAGCTCGCGGCAGGTGCAGCTAGGACTGAAGCTGTTGTGGTAACGGCCTCTTCTGCCGGGCGTCGCACGCCAAAAATAAAGCAGCGATCGCAAGCGCGGCTTCATCCATTCCTTGACTGAAGCCCATCGCGATCTGAAGAGGTCCCCCTATGGCGTCAAAGGCGCAGCATGTTCCAACCGTCGATTTAGGTGGCTTACTTTACGGCGAATTGCGGGAGCAACTGCTGCATCGTCGTGACCGCCTGCAGCAGGCGCAAGCGCGCGGGCAGGCAGCCCAAGCCGCCCGCCTGCTTGAAGCAGTGGACGAGGCACTGGCGCGAATGGAGCAGGGCAGCTATGGCCTCTGCGAGGCCTGCCACACCGCGGTTGAGCCCGATCGCCTCATGGCCGATCCGCTGCTGCGCTTCTGCATCGACCACCTGCCGCCCGAAAAGCAACGCGCCCTCGAAGCTGACCTTGAGCTTGCCGCCAAGCTGCAGGCGCGCCTGCTGCCTGCTAAAGACTTCCAGGCGGATGGCTGGCGCGTGGCGTATCACTACGAGCCTGCCGGCATCATCAGCGGTGATTATTGCGATCTGGGCATTGGCCCCGACAACGAGCTCTACTTCGCATTGGGCGACGTTTCCGGCAAAGGCGTAGCGGCTTCGCTGCTGATGTCGAACCTCAGCGCCATGTTCCGTTCGCTCGTGCCTTTGAATGTGCCGGTCGCCGCGCTGGTGAGCCATGCCAACCGCGTGTTCTGCGAAAGCACCTTGCCCACGCAATACGCGACCGTGGTCTTGGGCAAAGCCACACCCAGTGGCCTGGTTGAAATCGCCAATGCCGGGCATCTTGAGCCGCTGGTTGTCGGCCCCAATTCCGTGCGCAAAATCACCTCCACCGGCCTGCCCATAGGCCTTTTCCGCGATGAGCCGGTCAAGTCCACTATGTTCCGCATCAATCCAGGCGAAGTGCTGGTGCTCTATAGCGACGGCATCTCCGAAAGCCGCGATGCAGCCGATGAAGAATACGGCGCCGACCGCCTGGCGCAAGTCGCCGCCAAATGCCTGCAGCACTCGCCGCGGGAGCACGTCGCACAATGCATCGCCGATGTCGCCGCATTTCGCGGCTCAACGACCGCGCACGACGATCAAACCCTGATGGTGTTGCAGCGGGTTCAAAGTGAGCGAAGCGACCCGGCAATGCCTCTTCACCTGGTGTGAGCTGGGCCTCGGCAGTATGGAATGTGGAGGTTCGTAACTCAGCTCGACCGCAGCGTCAGGACTTCAGGCCCAGTACGTGCGATCGAGTGTGCGGTACTGGATGGCTTCAGCAATGTGCTTGGGCTGAATGTCGGCCGCCCCATCAAGATCGGCGACCGTGCGCGCAACCTTCAGGATGCGATCATGGGCGCGCGCGCTGAGCCCCTGCTGCGCCATGGCGCGCTCCAGCAGGCGCTCGCAATCGGTTGAAAGTTCGCAATAGGTGCGGATCTGGCGCGAACCCATCTGCGCATTCGAATAAATGCGCTCCTTCGCCGCGGCGAAACGGTTGAGTTGCACGTCGCGCGCCCGCACCACGCGCTCGCGAATCTCCGCTGAACCTTCTGACGCCGACCCGCCCCGCAGTTCCTTGTAGTTCACCGCCGGCACGTCAATGTGGATATCAATGCGGTCCAGCAGCGGCCCTGAAATCTTCTGCAGGTAGCGCTGCACCATCGCCGGCGTGCAGTGGCACTCGCGCGATGAATTCTGGTATCCGCACGGGCACGGGTTCATCGCCGCGGCCAGCGTAAAGCGTGCAGGGAAGGTCAGCGACATGGCCGCGCGCGCGATGCAGACTGACCCATCTTCCAGCGGCTGCCGCATCACCTCGAGCACGTTGCGCGGAAACTCAGGCAGTTCATCGAGGAACAGCACGCCATTGTGCGAGAGCGAAACTTCACCCGGGCGCGGCACCATTCCGCCGCCAATCAACCCCGCGTCTGAAATTGTATGGTGAGGCGAGCGAAACGGCCGTGTGCCGACCAGCCCTGAGTTCTGGTCCAGCACGCCGGCCACGCTATGGATCTTGGTAGTCTCCAGGGCCTCTTCAAACGTCAGCGGCGGCAGGATGCTCGGGATGCGCTTGGCCAGCAT
Organism: Terriglobia bacterium; assembly: GCA_021323935.1. Taxonomy (GTDB): domain Bacteria; phylum Acidobacteriota; class Terriglobia; order Terriglobales; family Acidobacteriaceae; genus JAFAIN01. The sequence continues at coordinate 3,438 of JAJPJZ010000354.1, forward strand.
GGTCTTGCCCGAGCCCGGCGGCCCGATCATTAAAATATTGTGGCCGCCGGCGCAGGCCACTTCCAGCGCGCGCTTGGCCGTTTGCTGCCCGCGCACATCCTTAAAGTCGAGCCCGGAATGCTCCTGCTGCGCCAGCATGGCTTCCGGATCAACCTGTACCGGCGCCACGCCGTTTCCATGGTTCAGCAGCGAGACCACCTGCAGCAGCGACTGCACCGGATAAACCGCAATCCCGCTGACCACGCCGGCCTCGCGCGCGTTCGCCTCGGGCACGATCAGGTTCTTGATCTTGCGCGCACGCGCCTCGATCGCAATTGGCAGCGCGCCGCGCACCGCGCGGATTCCTCCATCAAGCGACAACTCGCCCACAAAGAGAAAATCCGAGAGATCCGTCTTGGTCAGGCCGCCGTATGCGCCCACAATGCCCATGGCCATCGGCAGGTCAAAACCCGAGCCTTCTTTCTTGATGTCGGCGGGTGCCAGGTTGATGGTGATGTGCGTGGGCGGAATATCGTAGCCGCAGTTTTTCAGCGCAGCGCGCACCCGCTGTCGGCTTTCGCGCACCGCCGCATCAGGCAGGCCAACCGTCTGGAAGTGGTCTTCCATGGCCTTCAGGCCGGAGACATCTACTTCCACTTCAATGATGTTGGCATCAATGCCATACACCGCGGCGCTGAGGAGCTTGAACAGCATGGCGCGACAGAGAAGCGCGAGTATAGCGAAAGTGGAACGCCGCGGCCAGTGCGCAGTTCAGAGCTGACGGCGGTTCCCTAAGAGGGGGCGTCTTGAGCGGACCGGCGGGCCAAGTTAGCGCTCGACTGCCATGGCCACCGAGTTGCCGCCGCCCAGGCAGAGCGCGGCAATGCCTTTGTGGACGTTGCGGCGAATCATCTCGTAAATGAGCGTGGTCAGAACGCGCGCGCCGCTTGCGCCGATGGGGTGGCCGAGTGCGACAGCACCACCGTTCACGTTGACCTTGGCGGGATCGATGCCAAGCTCGCGCACTACCGCGACCGCCTGCACCGAGAAGGCTTCGTTCAACTCGTAAAGATCGACTTCGTCAGGTTTCCAGCCGGTCTTCTCCCAGATTTTGCGCACGCCTGAAACCGGCGCCATCATGACCCACTGCGGCTCAACGCCGCTGGTGGCCTGCGCCACAATCCGCACCATCGGCGCAACGCCCAGTTCGCGCGCACGCGACGCCGAAGTTACGACCAGTGCCGCACCGCCGTCATTCATGCCGGGAGCATTGCCGGCCGTCACCGTCCCATCCTTCTTGAACACCGGCTTCAGCGATGCCAGGATCTCCGCGGTCGTATCTTCGCGCGGCGA